>RDDY01000374.1 GCA_003852805.1 Chryseobacterium sp. | reverse complement strand
AGACACCATAAAACCGGCATCGAAATCCTCTTTGTCTTGTGGAGAAAAATAGTTGGTATGCGGGTCAAACACCTCTGTATACGAATTCATGTACACGGTGAACCAATTCATTTTCTTACGCTTCTTGAAGCGTTTGAAATACTCTGTGATGTAATCTTTTACCTCGCCGGTTGCTTTTACGCGTTTTTGCTCCGGCGTCAGGATTTCCAGTTTTATGGTGTCTTGCAGATTGTGTTTTTGCACAGAGTCTTTCTTTTCACGCTGTTTTTGTTCTTTGCTGTTCAGCGTTTCGATCTCTTGTAAAATGTTGTATTTTATGAACTTGCGCCATTCATCACGCAATTGCGCTTGGTTCGCGGGATTGGTACGCTTCTTCGGCTCCAGCACCAAAACCTCGTCTTCGTCCAGGTTGATGGGCCTGCTCATGATTTCCTGCGTAATCTTGTCGATTTCGTCCATGCGCTTGTACAGTCGGTCCACCGTCAATTTGTAAAAACCGAGGTCGCCCATTTTCAGGTAATCGTCCAGTTTGTAGCGATGCTTGTTGAACTCGTCCATATCAGACTGTAAGAGAAAGCGTTTTGCGGGGTCTATTTTATCGAAATACTTCGTATAAACATCTGCCGAGTAGGCGTCGTTGATAGGCTTTGGGCTGTAATGTAAATAAGACAGTGTGTTCATGACACTGACCATAATGGTCTGCATCTTCTCATCGTCATTTTGCGGAGCATTAAAACAAAACATCAATGTCCCCAATGATGCGAAAAGGAGCAGTTTATTAAAAGCAAAAAACTTTTTGAACATAAAAGAATGAGTGTATTTTTTGTAAGCTTCAAATTTAGTACCTTATTTAGAATATTGCCGACCGAATACGTATTTTTGCGGTAAACCCTAAAATAAAATGACAAAACCCCATATTCTGGTCACCAATGACGACGGCATTACCGCGCCGGGCATCCGCAAATTGGTGGAATTGATGAACGAGATAGGCGAAGTTACCGTAGTGGCCCCCGATTCTCCGCAAAGCGGCAAGGGACATGCAATTACGGTAAGTTCGACCCTCAGCTACGAAGAACTGAGCTTAGACGGACCCCAGCGAGATTTTGCTTGCAGCGGCACTCCGGTAGATTGTGTTAAACTTGCTCTGGACAAGATACTTACGCGCCGCCCTGATCTTGTGGTTTCGGGGATCAATCACGGTGCCAACTCTTCCATCAACGTTATTTATTCGGGTACCATGTCCGCAGCGGTGGAAGCCGGTGTAGAAGGTTTGCCCGCCATCGGGTTCTCGCTCTGCGATCACCGTTGGGAAGCAGACTTTACCCAAGGCGAAGATTATATCAGAAAGATCGTATTGCAGGCTTTGGAAAACCCGATGCCGAAAGGCGTGGTGCTGAACGTCAATATCCCGAACGTCAAGAAAGAGGAGATCAAAGGAATCCGCGTTTGTCGCCAGGCCAAGGCAAAATGGGAAGAGAGCTTTGATGAACGCGTAAATCCGCACGGCCGAAAGTACTATTGGCTGACGGGTTATTTCAACAATATGGACAAAGGTGAGGACGCCGATCTCACTGCATTGGATAACGGTTATATCTCCGTAGTACCCGTTAAATTCGACATGACCGATTACGATTACCTGCCCAAGTTGCAGGAAGTTATGGACAGTAAATAAAACAATAAGTTCAAACCATCGGTATCTACCATGCAAGATTTACCGGGCCGCGCCATATACGACTATCATTTCGGCCTACGCGACATTCCGCTTTATGTGCATGACCGTTTCGGCTTTCCCACAGAGATGCCGGTTTCGGCTTATTTCCGCGATCGGGAGTCTATGCCGGAACTGGAGCAGCGCGCGCTCGACCTTTGCCGCGGAAAGGTTTTGGATATCGGCGCAGCAGCAGGCTCGCACGTGCTGGAATTGCAACGCAAAAGGTTAGATGTTCATGCCTTGGAACTCTCTCCTGCCTCGTGCGAAGTAATGGTGGAACGCGGCGTCAGAAATGTGATCTGCACAGATGTATTCAACTATGGCGGAGAAACTTTCGACAGCTTGCTCATGATGATGAACGGCATTGGTCTCAGCAGCGATATTGCCGGACTGCGATGCTTTCTACAAAAAGCAGACGAACTCCTGAAACCGCACGGCCGGCTCATCTTCGACTCCTGTGACATCACTTATATGTACGAGGAAATCGATAAACCAAAAGACCATTATTTCGGCGAGGTCAACTGCCGATACCAATACGGACGAGATTTCACCGACTTTTTTAAATGGCTGTACATCGATAAAAAAACCATGAGCCGTATAGCCGACGAAGAAGGCTGGAAAATGCAGGTTGTCTATGAGGATGACCAAGACCAATACCTCGCTGTTTTGGCAAAAAAATAACCCGCTGTTTGCGGGTTATTTCTTAGGTGAGCATTCCACCGTCCACGTTCAGCACTTGGCCCGTGATGTAAGCGGATTGTTCGCCGCCCAAAAATACGCACGCATTGGCGACGTCTTCGGGCCGGCCGCCGCGTTTCAAAGGTATGGCATCTCTCCAGCCTTGTACCGTTTTTTCGTCTAAAGCAGCCGTCATCTCTGTCTCTATGAAACCGGGAGCAATGGCGTTGCACCGGATATTGCGTGAACCGAGCTCCAAAGCGATCGATTTGGTAAAGCCGATAACGCCTGCTTTCGACGCAGCGTAATTCGCTTGGCCTGCGTTGCCTTTTACGCCTACCACCGACGTCATATTGATGATGGAACCGCTTTTGGCTTTCATCATCGGCTTGATAACCGCTTTGGTCAGGTTGAATACCGAGTCTAAGTTTACCTTGATAATCGTATCCCAATCTTCCTTGGACATCCTCAGCATCAGGTTGTCGCGCGTAATTCCCGCGTTGTTTACCAGGATATCGATCTTGCCGAATTCTGTCAAGACTTCTTCCACCAACTTTTGGGCAGCATCGTAATCGGACGCGTCGCTTTGATAAGCTTTTACCTTCGCCGTTTTGCTGAGTTCCGTTTCCAGCTGATTGGCTTTGTCTACGGATCCGGCGTAGGTAAATGCCACTTGCGCTCCTTCTTTCACAAATACCTCGGCTATGGCTTTACCGATTCCGCGTGTGGCGCCTGTAATCAGGGCAACCTTTCCTTCCAGTTGTTTCATATATCAATCTTCTTTTTTCTTATCGTGATCGGGCAGATTACCCCCGTCATTGTGGATGACGAGAACAATCTCTCCCTTTAAAGTCTTGCTTTCGGAGAACTCAATTAACTCATTGATCGTGCCTCGCTTTGTCTCTTCAAATTTCTTTGAAATCTCGCGACTCAAACTGACCTGTGTACTCTCTCCGAAGTATTCCTTGATCTGCTGAAGTGTTGTATTTATTTTGTGCGGACTCTCGTAGAGAATTACCGTACGCTGTTCTGCTGCCAGTTCTTGCAGCTTGGTGCGGCGTCCTTTCTTTTGAGGCAGAAATCCGGCGAAGACAAATTCATTGGAAGGCAGACCCGACACTACCAACGCAGGCACGAAGGCCGTAGCGCCGGGCAGACATTGCATCGGGAGATTTTCCTCTGCACAGGCACGTGCCAACAGGAAACCGGGGTCTGAAATGGCCGGCGTTCCTGCATCGCTTATCAAGGCTATCTGTTGACCCGAGCGCAGATCTTCGATTACTTTCTCCGTGAAACGATGCTCGTTATGCAGGTGATAAGAGCGCAAAGGTTTGTTTATATCGAAATGCTTCAACAATATCCCTGAGGTGCGTGTATCTTCGCAAAGAATATAATCTACCTCATTCAGGACGCGGACGGCGCGGTAGGTCATGTCCTCTAAATTGCCGATGGGCGTGGGCACAAAGTAAAGCATGCCTTCCATCTAACGGAAGCGGTTTTCTACCAAAGACCACAGCCGTTGAGCGTATTCGTCAACCTCTTTCCAATTGCGCTCGTAGTAAATATCGCTCAGGTATTCTTTGGCTTGTTCCAAGCTCTCGATGGTATTCAGCTTCTGCATCGTATCGTTCAATGCCTGTTCATCATCGTTAAACAGCTTCTTTCGGAATGCCATTTTATCGTTCAGATCGAGTCTGAAACCGGGTTTGTCGGTTTGCGTTGCTGCGGGCTTGCCACCGTTTAGAGAACGGATGGAAGCCAATTTCACTTTACCATTCTCCGTACCGGCGGTTTTCTCAACCGCATCGCCGGTTTCCACCGCTGTGGGTTCCTCGGTTTTGTGCTCGCTGTCTGCCGAAATCTCGTCTTTGGATTTATCTGCTTTGTCTGTAGGATCCTCCGCCTCGGCCGTTTCCGCGCTGTCTGTGCCGTTTCCGCCGTTTTTATCGGCTGCCTTATCGGTTTCGGAAACAGGGGTTTCGGCAGACAGCGAGCACAAAACCGAGGAACCCACAGCGGTGGAAACCGGCGA
>RDDY01000070.1 GCA_003852805.1 Chryseobacterium sp. | reverse complement strand
GGCCGGAAACCGCCAACCGCCGGATTCCCGGCGCGCTAAAGGATCTGAATATCTTTATCAGTGTCAGTGACCTCGGCATTCTGTGGCGGGCCAACAAGAAAGGTCTTGATCCCGACTATTTCCTGGGAAATGCTGCCATGACACCTTCGCCAAGCTTTTCGGTAGGACTGCGGGCTAACTTTTAAATCCTGAATTATGAAATTAAAAAATCTGTTGCAAAACTCGCTGCTGCTGTTTACACTCGCCGCGGCACTGCCCGGGTGTTCCCGTCTGCTGGATGAGAAATCCGATATGCGTCTGACCACTCCCGAAACGCTTGAAGATAACCAGGCACTGCTGGACAGGGTCACAGACGCGCTCACCGGCTTTTCAATGAGCGGTATGGCTTCTTCTGACGAATACTACATAACCGATGCAGATTATAATGCACTGCAGCACGAAGAAAATAAGCGCCTGTACACATGGCAGCCCGACCACGTGGCAGTGAGCAGGACCGAAGGCAATGACTGGTCGAGCGCCTACCGTGCAATACTTATTGCCAACACGGTGTTGTTTAACCTTGACCATTACAATATCCCCAATGCAGGCAATGTACGTGGCCAAGCCTTGGTGCTGCGCGCCATCCGATATCTGGATGCAGCGCAAACGTGGTGCCCGGCCTACAATCCGGCAACAGCAGTTGCCGACCTCGGCCTGCCGCTGCGTCTGGACCCCGATATGAACCGGCCGTCAGTGCGCGCCAGCGTGAAGGAAACCTATGATCGCATCCTGGCAGATTTAACAGAGGCCACTGCACTGTTGCCGGTGCAGCAGGTGGCAGCCACGCGGCCCTCCAAAACAGCGGCCCATGCCTACCTGGCCCGAACCTTTCTTCTGATGGGCGACTATCCGAAAGCGCTGGAAAATGCAATGCAGGTGCTGCAGTATCCGAACGCTTTAATGGATTACAATATTTTGAATCCTGCAGCATCATATCCCATTAAAAATATGAATTCGGAAGTGCTTTTGCGCGCCACCATCAGCACCGGCGGCCCCACGGCCTACAATATATCCAAAGTGCCGGCAGAGATCTATTCGCTCTACGAGGCGAACGATTTGAGGAAAACTGTGTTTTTCAAAATTAACCCCGACCAGAGCATTTTTTTCAAAGGAAACTACACCGCAAGCCCGAACGGAAGGCTGGCCGGCGTAGCGCTGGACGAAGTGTACCTGATCATTGCCGAATGTTATGCCCGTCTGGGCAATACATCAGACGCTTTGCAATACCTGAATGCCCTGCTGGTGAAACGCTGGAAGGCCGGCACTTTTGTGCCGCTGCAGGCTTCCACACCGGCGCAGGCCCTGGAACTGATAAAAGTGGAAAGGAAGAAGGAGTTGCTGTTCAGGGGCATCCGCTGGATGGACCTCAAGCGTTACAACCGTGACGGCGCAGGCATAAACCTCAGCCGCACCGTGCTGGGCAAGACTTACACTTTGCCGGCAAATGATCCGCGCTGGGCCATTGCCCTGCCCGAGGATATAGTCGCCCAGACGGGCATGCCGCAGAACCCGCGGTAAAAAGCGCAGGTTGGCAATTTTGCCAACCTGCTTTGTGAGACAGAGGGCAGTTGATGGCGTACGCCATCAACTGCCCGGTTGCTCAGGGCTTTCGTCCCTGCGCAATATTCAGCACCTGCGCGTTGTCTTTCCCGGCCAACATGCTGCTCAGCGTCTGGTTCTGAGGAACATCAATCCGGCACGGCCGGTTTCCTTCCTCAAAACAGTCCTGCTCTTCCGGATCGCCAACCATCCAATGGCCGGCATCCGCAAAAGCATTAGCCGATGTATCCGTACTGTTGTAGTAGTACGTTGTATCGGCTTTCTCAGCCATTTCGAACGACATGGTTAGGCCGGCGGTGACTATCGCTACAACCGGCATAAAACTACTTTTTAAGAATTTGATTGTTTCCATAACCTCGGTCTTTTTTATGTAAAAAAGATTACCATAAAAACTCTTGTTGAACTGTTTTTTATTGACACTTTCAGACCGTCCCGCCACAGCAGCGACAAACGGATCCTTTCTTACAGGGCGCGACCCCGTTGACTTTCCTGTTGCAACTTTATTTTTTCAGCGTTACTACCGTATATTCCTGCGATCCCCAGCCCCGCGCCGGCCAGTTCGGCGGCAAAATTCTGCTGCCAACTCAACTGCGGCAGGATGCCGATGCAGTTGCACGGCGTAGATGCCGCAAAGAAGAGCACATAAGCCGTATATCCGGCAAACAGCAGCATCAGCAGCAGTGAGCCGGCCAAACCCGCAGTCCTTGCACGGCGCAGACACAACAGAACGACTACCGCCAACAGGGCAACAAGCACCGCATACGACACAAAGCCGGCATAAGCGCCGAGCAGCGGCGATTGCGCCAACTGTACTTGGAAATTCTCGAAATCCGACAGTTTGCTTACCGCTGCAAAACAGAAGAGAACGATGAAAAAGAAGCCGGTAATTGTTTTCATGGTCCGGAGTATTTACTGTGTAAAGGTCGGAAGCTGAAAATGAAAAAACATTGAAAAAAGTGACAAAAACATTGAAAAAACGACAAAAATATTGAAGAAAGTACCGTCAGATGCTCAAAACTCTTTCTTACTGCTCCCCTCGCAACCTGGATACTTTATTCAGAGGAAAATAGTAGCGGCGGTGGAACAAATGGTACATACTGTTGTAAGCAGTGAAACCATGCTTGTAGGCAATCTGTTTATAATTCAGGTCGGTGAACAGCAGATCACTGACCACGTCTGCCATCCTTGCTTTCAGGTGAAATTGATAAAAAGTAGTGCCGAAAAACTGTAAGCTGTCTTGGCGGAACTGTGCGTAAGTCTTGTGATTTGCGGCGGCAAGGTTTCTGGCCGCAGGAAGTTCGCCGTACCTGTGCTGTTCCAAAAGTTGCGCGAGGTATTGCAGTTGGTGATCGCCTGCATTGTACCCGCCTCGGGGGCAGGTCGTTTCCACGTAGATCAATATCATACGAGACTCATACTCGGGCACCAGACAGCAAGCATGCAGCATTTTATGCTTGTTTCCCTCCGGATAATGAAGGTGAATCGGCTCCACCGTGTTCCGTTTTGATCGGGCACCGAAATGCTCCCGTGCCGCAGCATGCAATCTGCCGGCCGCATCATTTTTATCTTCCGCCGAGCCGTGCAGCGCAAACCGTAGGATTCCGTGGCTTTGAAGCCCGTTACCTTCGTCGCCTCGCAGTATTTCCACCGTTGTCCAAAGCCGGAAATACGTCTGTACCGTAATCAGCATGTCATGCAGGATCTGCTCCGGTTGCAAATAGCCGCCGATATCGTACGCCATAGGTGATCCCGCGAGCCGGTCGACAGCTTCAGCCGTTTTCCGGAAGACCACGATGAACAAGCCCGGATGCATGGTTTCATTTTATAAATGTAAAGTGCCACTGTCAACTAATACCTCCCGCCAAGAACAACGGTATCGTGCAATCGTGCAGGCTGCGGTCGTCTTTAAAATTACCGAACGACAACACCCGTCTATTACTCACCACGATGTGAATTAATCGTAAAATTAAACATTTTTATAACTCACTGTATTGTGAATTACAATATCTTTGATAAAAAACCTTATGAACATCAATTTTACAACAGCTACTTTCAAAGACTTTGAAAACATCCCCGGGATGGACATGCTGCAGCGCGCCGAAATCTTTACCGATTTTTTAGAGTACATGAGAGCGAACGGCCACATGAATTACCGCCTGAAGAATCGCACAGGCTGCCATTCGGTCATGGAGGTGGAAACGACCGACGGCGACAACGGCTACGTAAGTTTCGTCTCCAACGATTACCTCGGCTTTACCCAACACCCCAAGGTTAAGCAGGCGGCCATCGAGGGCATCGAAAGGTTCGGCTCCGGCGCCGGTGCATCGCCGCTGATCGGCGGCCACTTTGCCTATCACGACGAACTGGAGAAAAGCATCGCACGCTTCTTCGGGAGACAGCAGTCCGAAGCGGTGATCTTTACCACGGGCTACACGGCGAACAGTGCCACACTGCAGATCTTGCTTCAGAAAGAAGATATAGCGATCGTGGATACAGCGGTCCATACAAGCGTATACGAAGGCTGCATCCTGACCACCACAAAATCGTTCCCGCACAACAATTTGGAAGCGCTGGAACACGTACTCAAAACTTCGCGGGAAAGATACAGGACGAAGCTCGTCATCGTCGACGGCGTGTATTCGCAGGACGGTGACGTTGCACCGCTGAAAGAGATTGTGGCACTCGTCAAAAAATACGGAGCCTACCTTATGGTGGACGACGCGCACGGCATCGGTGTGCTGGGCAGTACGGGGAGGGGTGCCATGGAGGACGCAGACATACTCGGGCAGGTGGACATCATCACCGGCACTTTCAGCAAAACCTTTGCAAATGTGGGTGGCTATGTGATTGCCGAG
>RDDY01000259.1 GCA_003852805.1 Chryseobacterium sp. | reverse complement strand
CAAGATCAAACTGCACACTCCGGCCGAGGTCGTCGCCATCAACGGCAACGGCAAGCTCGATTCTTTGACACTGCAAAAAGAGGACGACACCTTTGACTTGGAAACCGATTATTTCATTCCACTGTTCGGCCTCACACCCAAGCTCGGGCCGCTTGCCGATTGGGGATTGGAAATCGAGAAAAACGCCATCAAGGTGAATAATGCGCTGGATTATCAGACCAACATAGACGGTGTCTACGCCATCGGCGATATCAACACCTATCCGGGAAAACTGAAGTTGATTCTCTGCGGCTTCCACGAGGCCACGCTAATGTGTCAGAGCGTTTTCAACAAACTAAATCCCGGGCGTAAGTTCGTTTTGAAATACACCACGGTCAGCGGTGTTGACGGTTTTGACGGTTCGCGTAAGGAAGCCGAGAAAGCGGTGGTCAAGAAAATAGATTGATCCATGAGCGACGTTAATCTAAAAATCATAGACCGCAACGGCGTACCGCACGAGGTGCAGGCACCCACCGACATGGCAATGAGCCTGATGGAAGTGATCCGCGCCTTTGAATTGGCCGACGAAGGAACCATTGGAGTGTGCGGCGGCATGGCCATGTGCGCCTCTTGCCAAGTCTATGTGGAAAACGCTGTAGAGTTGCCCACAATGGAAGACGAGGAGGAAGCGATGCTGTCCGAAGCATTCAATGTGCAAGACAACAGCCGACTGAGTTGCCAGATTCCCGTAACCGAAGCGTTGGAAGGTTTGCAGGTCAGGCTGGCGCCCGAGGTATAAATAACAAATGCCCTTCGTTTCGGAGGGCATTTTTCTTGCCCAAGTCTCAAACGCTAATTTCTTATCTTTGACAAAAATAGCCTTACGCATGAAACACCGGCCCGTGGAAGGTTTTTCCAAAAAGAGCAAACAGCAGAAGATCGATTGGCTCGTCAATGAGTATCTGGGAGGCGATACAGCCTATACCGAAATTCTTCGGCAGTATTGGAACGACGATGCTGCATTGCAAAAACTCCACGACGAATTCTCAGAGAACACGCTTTCCAATTTTTACATGCCTTACGGCATCGCACCTAATTTCCTTATCGACGGCGAGCTTCTCGCGCTGCCCATGGCCGTAGAAGAAAGCTCGGTGGTGGCGGCGGCATCTAAGGCAGCCAAGTTTTGGTTGGACAAAGGCGGCTTCAAAACCACTGTGATAAACGAGAGAAAGCTGGGTCATACCCATTTCATTTACAAAGGCGAAGGCATAAAATTGCAGGCGTTTTTCAACCATCACCTGCGCGACAAACTCTTTGAAGACACAGCGGACATTACCAAGAACATGCGCGCACGCGGCGGCGGCATCTTGGATATAAAACTGGTGGACAAAACCGCCGACTTGGAAGGCTACTACCAGCTGAAAGCCTCCTTTGACACGCGCGACAGCATGGGTGCCAACTTCATCAATTCATGTTTGGAACAGTTTGGTAGAACCTTGGTAAACGAGGTAACCGGCGACGCTTCTTTTACCGAAGACGAAAAGAAAAGTCTTCAGGTGGTGATGAACATCTTGTCGAACTACACGCCCGACTGCATTGTGCGCGCCGAAGTTTCGTGCAAGGTGGAAGACTTGAAAGATGACAGCGGCATTTCTCCCGAAGAGTTCGCCAACAAGTTCAAACAGGCGGTGACCATCGCCGAGATCGAGCCGTACCGCGCCACTACCCACAACAAAGGCATCATGAACGGTGTAGATGCGGTGGTAATTGCAACGGGCAACGATTTCCGTGCGGTAGAGGCTTGCGCGCATACCTACGCTTCGCGCTCCGGAAGCTATTCCAGCCTGACGCACTGCGCAATAGAAGACGGAGTTTTCCGCTTTTGGTTGGACCTGCCGGTGTCCGTAGGAGTGGTAGGAGGACTTACGGCCTTGCATCCTCTGGTAAGGTTCTCGCTGGCGCTGCTGGGTAAACCGTCGGCCACCAAGTTGATGAGCATTTTGGCGGTCTCGGGCCTGGCACAGAATTTTGCCGCTCTGCGTTCTTTGGTCACCACAGGCATCCAGAAAGGACACATGAAGATGCATCTGATGAATATCCTGAACCAACTGGGCGCAACGGACGACGAGAAAGATTACTTCGTCAACTATTTCAAAGACAAAACCGTCAGTCATCACGAGGTGATTGCGGAATTCAACCGACTGAAGAAAGAGTCGATATGATAAGCATTATTCTGGCCATCTTTATTTTGGCCTTCGGTGTTTTTCTGAAAACGACCAAGAACCCGGGCTTCCGCAGTTCTAAGAAGTTAGCCAATCTGTTGATTATTTTGGGCGTAATAAGTCTGCTCGGCCGGTTGGTCATCATGTATTTAAACAATCGATAAAATGAAAACATTTACACTGGTTGCCGGCGCGGTTTACGGCCTGTTCTCCGTTATCTTGGGAGCTTTCGGCGCACACGCTTTCCGCGAAATTCTGGAGCCCGCACGCTTGGAAAGCTTTGAGACCGGAGTGCGTTATCAAATGTACGGCGCGCTTTACTTGCTGATCGTCGGTTATATCCTGAGTTTTGCCACAGGCGCAGAACGCTGGATTGCCCTGTTGATGATACTGGGCGTCTTCTTGTTCTCGGTCAGCATTTACCTCCTCGCGTTTCAAGGGGTTTGGAATGTCAGCCTTAAATTCTTGGGGCCCGTGACGCCGCTGGGCGGATTGCTGATGATCATCAGCTGGGCCATGTTGATTTGGTATTTTGTCAAAATGAAAAACGTGTAATTGAGATGAGCGATATTATTGTAAAAGACAGCAACGGCAACCCACTACAGGACGGCGACTCCGTGCATGTCATAAAAGATCTGAAGGTAAAAGGAACCAACACCACGCTGAAGCGCGGCAACCTGATCAAAAACATCCGCCTGACAGGCGATGAAGATGCGGTGGAGGTGCGCGTGGGCAAAGCTACCTTTGTGCTGAAAACAGAGTTCCTGAAGAAAGCCTAAGCCGGCCGTGTCGATCTCGACGTGTCAACCGCTGCTTTCCAAAAAAACCTTAAATTTGTACATCTTTAAATTTAAAATTAAAACACAACCAATTCTATGAATCTTCACGAGTATCAGTCTAAAGAGATTTTAGCCAAATACGGCGTACGCGTACAGCGCGGACACGTGGCCAATACACCGGAAGAAGCGGTAAAAGCGGCCGAACAGCTGACTGCCGAAACAGGTGCCGAGGGCTGGGTAGTAAAAGCGCAGGTGCACGCCGGAGGCCGCGGAAAAGGAGGCGGCGTAAAGTTCTCGCCGAATATGGACAAGCTGAAAGAAAACGCCGAAAACATCATCGGCATGCAGCTGGTGACGCCTCAGACTTCTGCGGAAGGTAAAAAGGTACACTCTGTACTGGTAGCGGAAGATGTTTATTATCCGGGAGAATCAGAAACCAAAGAATTCTACGTTTCTATCTTGCTGAACCGCGCCACAGGCCGCAACATGATCGTTTATTCTACCGAAGGCGGTATGGACATCGAGCAGGTGGCAGAAGAAACTCCGCACCTGATCCACAATGAAGAGATCGATCCGGCTGTGGGTCTGCAAGGTTTCCAAGCCAGAAAGATTGCTTTTAACCTGGGTCTGGAAGGTCAGGCGTTCAAAGAATTCGTGAAGTTTATCGACGCTCTTTACAAAGCTTATGTAGGCATCGATGCTTCTTTGTTCGAGATCAACCCGGTACTGAAAACTTCGGACGATAAAATCGTGGCCGTTGACGCAAAGGTTACTTTGGACGACAATTCACTGTTCCGTCACAAAGACCTGGCAGCGCTGAGAGATACACGCGAAGAAGATCCTACCGAGGTAGAAGCCGGCGAGGCGGGACTGAACTTCGTAAAACTGGACGGTAACGTGGGCTGTATGGTAAACGGTGCCGGTCTGGCAATGGCCACCATGGATATCATCAAACTGTCCGGCGGTAACCCGGCCAACTTCTTGGACGTTGGCGGTACAGCCGATGCCGAGCGTGTGGAAAAAGCCTTCGGTATCATCTTGCAAGACCCGAATGTAAAGGCAATCCTCATCAACATCTTCGGCGGTATCGTCCGTTGCGACCGTGTGGCGCAAGGCGTGGTAGATGCGTACAACAACATGGGCTCACTGCCCGTTCCGTTGATCGTGAGACTGCAAGGAACCAATGCCGAAGAAGCTAAAAAGCTGATCGACGAGTCAGGTCTGAACGTTCATTCAGCCATCACGCTGGAAGAAGCGGCAAACAAAGTAAAAGAGGTTCTGGCTTAATCACCGAATACTTCATAAAGCAAGTAGCTCCGAGAATTTCTCGGAGCTGCTTTTTATTTGTCCTTGCTTTCGGGGCCGTCGGATCCGGACGCCGGGCCTGCTTGAATATTGATGCTTTGCGGAACGCTGGTGGCTATTCCCTCTTTATCGTATCGGTTTTTCAACATCAGCAGAGCTTCGCTCTTGGCTTTTACGGTATCGC
>RDDY01000226.1 GCA_003852805.1 Chryseobacterium sp. | reverse complement strand
ACTTGGTCACTTTTTTTTCTGCTATTTTTGACGTCAATAACAACAAACTTTTATTTAACCTTATGAAAACCGATATCGAGAATCTGTTCAAGGATACGGTGTTGGGCCACCCTGTCGGCCTTTTCATCTTATTCTTTACGGAGATGTGGGAGCGTTTTTCTTTCTACGGAATGCGCATTCTTTTGATTTTATTTTTAACCGCCCCTTTGGTCAGCGATAATCCGGGCTGGGACTGGCCGCGAGAACATGCGTTATCGCTCATCGGCACCTACGCTTCGCTACTCTATCTGACACCGATTATCGGTGGCTGGATTGCCGATAAATTTACCGGCTACCGCATTGCCGTGTTGATAGGTTGCGTGGTGATGACCGCCGGGCACGCTTCCATGGCATTGGAGACCACGGCATCTTTTTATCTGGGGTTGGCATTTTTGGTAATCGGTACAGGATTCTTCAAACCGAATATCACATCCATAATCTCTGAGATGTACAAGACCCGCGAGTCCAAAAAGGACGGTGCCTACACACTGTTTTATATGGGCGTGAATGCCGGCGCGTTCTTCGGCATGATGCTTTGCGGATACTTGGCAGAAAACTATGGGTGGTCTTACGGCTTTGGCTTGGCAGGAATCTTCATGTTGCTAGGGATGCTTCAGTTTTTGCTGGCGCATAAAATCTTCGGCAAAGTAGGCGGAAGGCCGTCAGATAAAGTTGAAGTTGTTCAGCACGAGGGAACGACTGAGCCGACCGATGCCACTCCTAAAGAAGAACAAGCCGCTGCGGAAAAGCTGAATCCTTTTACGCTGTTCGATAAGATCCTGATCGCACTGTCGGCAGTGGGTGGTTTGTTTTATCTGTTCAGTGATCCTTTTGAGAAGATCGGCGGCTCTACCATCGTGCCATTTACATTGGGCGGTCTGTCGGGCTCCGACGTTATTGTCCTCACCTCCTTGGTGCTGTTTCTGGTCCTGCTGATTACGCGGATTGCGCGCTACATCCCGATCGTTCGTGACCGAATGATTGCCGTCACGGTCTTTGCGTTGTTCACCATTTTCTTTTTCGCCTTTTTCGAGCAGTCTTTGGGTTCCATGACACTGTTCGCCAGCGACTATACCAACCGTAACCTGTCGGGGAATGCAGCTGTGGTCTTCAAGGTTATCGATGCCTTACTGACGACCATTCCGTTGATTATCATCAGCTATGTATTGGTGTTGATATTTAAGAAAACCTTTAAAAAGATTGCGGCCTCCAACATCTTTTTGGGTATCGCTTTCGTGTTGATTTGGGCACTGGTGTTGTACCGTATCTACGACAAAGCCTTCTCGGAGGAACTGAAAGTGGATGCGACATGGTTCGGAATTCTTAACTCGTTTTTCATTATCACCTTGGCTCCTATTTTCTCGAAATGGTGGGAAAGCAAATACAATCCGAGCGCTGCCATGAAGTATGGTATCGGTCTGGTTTTGTTGGGGATTGGTTTTGCGGTTCTATCGTACGGAGCTTCAGACATTCCTCCCGGCGCAAAGACAGCATCCGTGAGCATGATTTTCCTGATCTTGGCGTATCTGTTCCACACAATGGGCGAACTCTGCCTGTCGCCGCTTGGTTTGTCCTATTTGAGCAAATTGGTACCGGCGCGGATGATCGGTTTTATGTTCGGTGTTTGGTATCTGGCCATTGCTGTGGGCCAAAAAGCAGCCAATACCATGGGCGGAATGATCGATACCATTTCCGAGCAATATTCTCTCGGAACTTTCTTCTTGATCTTTGCGGTGGTTCCTATTATTGTAGGTTTCATCGCAATGGTGCTGAACCCCGTCTTGAAAAAGCTGATGCACGGTATTCGATAAGAACTGATTTATTTCTAACCCAAAGCCGCGATCTTGTATCGCGGTTTTTTAGTTTATGCCAACACGTGTTCGTTCTATTTCGTCAACGGACTTGAATGGTAGATGTCGATCTTACCCTCAATCATTTCTTAAAAACTGTTAAAATATACATTAGAACAGCCTCCGGCAGAGAAATTGTCTCTTTACCGCAAAACGGTAGAAATGAAAAAAAACATTCTTTTTGCGGTGCTTGCTGTCGGCATGTTTGCGAGCTGCAACAAGCAGAGCCCTTTGGACCCTGCGAGCGACCCGGAGCGAGTAACCACGCCGCCCACCGCTTATGACAGCGTAATGGCCAATCCGCGCACAGACAATATGCCGAGTGACGCAGGCAATCCGGGAGAGCCGACAGGCAACCCGAGCGATACAGTAACCACCAACCGACAAAACCCCGTGCGATGAAAACATACAGCAATTTAACAAAGTATCAAATCGGCGATGAAATCATCTACACCGCTTTTGACAGTTATCAAGATGCAGAAGACTTCGCTCAACGGAATAACGGTGAGTTGGTGGAAGTAGCTTTTACCGACGGCAATGATAATCCGCGCATCTCAAATGAAGTCGGACTTATAGAAAAGAGAGAGCACTTCTTTGCCGACGCAGGTCCCGGTTATCGGTTCCTGCATTCTAAAAGCGAAGGCTTTGAAGAGTTTGCCAAAGATTTGCAAGATCACGAAACCATGCGCGACCGAAAAGGGCTGATGGAAGAAGTGTTTGTAGACGAGAAGCCTCAATTGGCTGAGGACTTGGTCATCATCGTAAAAGACGGACAAATAAATAATACCGTATCGCGTGAATACTTGAAATTCAACAAACTGGCAAAAGTATACGAAATAGGAGTCAGCGTAAAAGCCACTCCTGAAAACCGAATTCAATAAATAAAAACATCATGGCTGACAAGAAAAAATACGGCGATAAAGCCCAAGAGAAGATTGGTGAAGTAATGCACGAGTTTAAAGAAGGGAAACTAAAAAGCAGCTCGGGCGATAAAGTAACCGACAGAAAACAAGCGGTGGCCATCGGTATTTCCGAAGCGCGCGAAGAAGGCGATAAAGTTCCACCCAAAAAAGACAGTAAAAAATAAATGAAAAATCCCGCTCAATGAGCGGGATTTTTGTTATCACTCAGGTCGATGTTTCCTCACCGATTCTCTTCAAAGAACACGAGCAGTGCATGTTGTATTGTAGAAGGAAGAGTAAAGTTTAAACCGCTCTTATTTGCAGCTCGGCTTTGGTTCTATCGGATTTTCAAAGTTTCTTAAATGTTCACGTTGCTTTTGGTCGAAGTTTCGTCGAAAGGCCGGATCGCTCGGATTACCGCCGACGAAGGCTTTTGTGGTCCAGCCGCCATCCGAAGAGCTTTCTTGGTAGCCCATAACGGAAGAAGGCTCTTTTTTGTAGCGTTCCCAGATTTCATTCCACTTAGTTCTACCAATCTTTATAGGTTGTCCGTTGCCGAAGTTGCGTTCGGAGATGTCGACAGATTGCGCCGTTAATCCGGTCATCCGATAAGCATATTCACCGGTGGCGTCTTCTATTTTTACAATCAAGCCGGGCAAGCCGTGGAATTTGTACGGGCCGTCGGCTATCGGGACTTCGCCGATAAACCACGCCGTCCAGCTTCGACCGCCAAACTCCGTCGTCGCTTTTTGTGCAGAAAAGTTCAAATAGTTTTCTTGTCCGTCGATTATCTTCCATTCCATCGGGCAATTCTCGTCCACCGCAAAGAGTTTATCAAACAGCTGTTTTTCAAAAATGATCTTCTTGTTTGTTAAATCTTTACTTATAATCTCATTGTGAATCGTTTTTCCGTAACGGAGGCTCATTTCACCGCCGCCCTGACGGATTCTTTTCAGCATTGCCGTCTTGATAGAATCGCTCCTGTATTTCTCCAACGGCAAGAAGTCAGAAGTTTTATCCTCTTTCAACAACAGTACAAAATCTTCCGTCAGATAATTGGTCGCCTCTTTTTGAGGTTTCCATTTCATCTCGTAGTTGACTTTATAGCTTTGCGCCTCAACGGCAGAAACAGCCGGAAAAAGGAAAATGAGAGCAACTTTTTTCATGCAGTAATTTTTGGGAAAGATAGAAATATTCTCGCCCTAGTCCTCTCCAAAGAAGAATGAGCTGTTGTGCGTCGTTCTACGGTCAGAAAACCTTGACAAGGTTGAAAAATTAAAAACGACCATTTTTTACAAATCAGATGGTAGTTGTGCCGGTTAAATTTATGTAAACAACTCCGAGACCGGTTGCGACATGAAACGTCTGCAAGTACCAACAATTGTCCACCGGATGATGTTCGGCATTATCTCCTTGGCTGCGTACGACAGCGCATCCGAAAACAGCAAGTTTCCTGAGACGGCACCAACTGCTTATGGCAGCAAAGAAGCCGCAGAGAGTGATTCGATATTTATCATCCACAATGACGCAAAACCGACGAATATAGCCAAGGAAAACAATCGAAAATTACAAATGGTTTTGCAGGAGCTGACTCTGAAAAATACGGCGATCAAAACCAAGAAAAGCATTGTTGACAAGGTATCCAAAACCGAAGTCTTTGGAGGTTTCATTCTTGCTTTACTATTGCTGTTGGCA
>RDDY01000263.1 GCA_003852805.1 Chryseobacterium sp. | reverse complement strand
GGCGAGAACATCATAGAAGATGCGCCTGAAGAACGCGCCCACAAAGGCATCTTCCTTTCTTTTCAATATCCGATTGAGATTCCGGGCGTCTCGGTAACCAACTTTATCAAGGCTGCCATCAATGAAACGCGCAAGGCGCAAGGTTTGGAAGATATGCCCGCAAAGGAAATGATGCAGCTGATCCGCGAAAAATCGGAATTGCTGGACATCAAAAAAGATTTCCTCTCGCGCTCATTGAACGAGGGTTTCTCCGGCGGCGAGAAAAAGCGTAATGAAATCTTCCAAATGATGATGCTGAACCCGAGGTTGGCAATTTTGGACGAAACCGACTCAGGTCTCGACATCGACGCGTTGAGAATTGTGGCAGACGGTGTCAACAAGTTCCGCAACGAGGGCAACGCCGTATTGCTGATTACCCACTATCAGCGTCTGCTCAACTATATCCAACCCGATTACGTTCACGTTTTGGCCGACGGCAAAATCATCAAAACCGGAGACAAATCCCTGGCACTGGAACTGGAAGAGCGAGGCTACGATTGGCTGTTGAGCTGATCTGCCCCGGCACTGTAAATTTTAAAACAACAAAATGCTTACCGCACAAATTTTACAAAATCATCCCGACTTCCTGAAAACGCTGAAACATCATTTTCTGGATGATCGCCGTAAAAACGCGCTCCTGAAGTTTCAAGAGCTGGGTTTTCCGCGGAAGAAGGATGAAGAATATAAATACACCAACCTGACGGAGATCACCGAGAAAGAGTATAACTTCTTCCCGAGTGAAGAACATTCGGTTACCAAGGAGATGCTGGACGAGCTGCATCTGGGCGAGGAAAACTTTGATTATATCGTTTTCATCAACGGTGTGCTGCACAAAGAACTGTCTAAAATATCGATAGAGAACGTAGAACTGCTCTCGCTGCGCCATGCGCTTAACAGTGAGAACCATCGTCTCGTTTTCCAGCAATATTTCAACACGATTGCCGCACCCGATCTTGCCTTCACCAATCTGAACATGGCTTACTGCCGCCACGGCTTCTTCTTGAAAGTGCCGAAAAATGTGGTAATTGAAAAGCCGATTCACGTGTTCTACCTGTCGCAAGGCCAAAAGGAGAACACGTTCTACAACACGCGCAATCTGCTGATTGTGGAAGAGGGCGCGAAAGTGGAGGTGATAGAAAGCCACCACAATTACGATGAAAGTTTTGTTTTTACCAACTCGGTTACAGAGATTTTTGCACAGCAAAACGCTACGGCAGATTGGCATAAATTGCAAAACGATTCTGACACATCGTATCTGGTAGATCACACGTTTGCCGCGCAGGAGCGTGACAGCCGTGCTACGGTTAATACATTCTCGTTCGGTGGAAAGCTGGTCCGCAACAATTTGGACTTTATCCACAACGGCGAGAACATCAACAGTTTTATGAACGGTATCACCATCATCGGCGGAAAACAGTTGGTAGACCACCATACGGCCGTTCATCACAACCAGCCCAACTGCGAGAGTTATCAAAATTATAAAGGCATCTTTAACGATCAGTCTCGCGGCGTGTTCAACGGTAAGGTCTTTGTAGACAAGATCGCTCAGAAAACCAACGCTTATCAGCAGAACAACAACGTTTTGCTGGATGAGGGAGCAACCATAGATACCAAACCGCAGTTGGAGATTTATGCTGACGACGTGAAGTGTTCGCACGGTTGCACGGTGGGTCAGCTGAATGACGAAGCCTTGTTCTACCTGCGCGCGCGCGGAATTTCTAAAAAGGAAGCTCAGGCTTTGCTGCTTTATGCCTTTGCGAGCGACGCAATGGAAAACATCGATATCGAGCCTCTGAAACTGAAAGTCAGCCGTCTGCTGACCGAGAAGCTGGGCGTGGATATGGAAATATAAATGCCATGGCGTTAGACTTGCAACACATCCGCTCGCAATTTCCGATCTTGGAAGAAAAGGTCAACGGAAAGCCGTTGATCTATTTGGACAACGGTGCCACCAACCAAAAGCCGCTGTCGGTTTTAAAAGCTTGGGATGAATATTATCTGACTTACAACGCCAACGTGCACCGCGGCATCCATACGCTGAGTCAAGTGGCCACCGAGGCGATGGAAGAGTCCAGACGCAAGATCCAAGCGTTCATCAATGCTCGCCACGACTATGAAGTCGTCTTTACAAAAGGCACCACAGAAGGACTAAACCTGATTGCTTATGCGGCTAATCATTTGGTAAGCGAAGGCGACGAGGTCATTATTTCCTATCTGGAACATCACTCCAACATTGTTCCGTGGCAACTTCTGTGCGAGCGTACAGGCGCGCAACTGAAAGTGATTCCCATGGACGACGATGGTGTGTTGAACCTCGATGTCTTTGAAAAGCTGTTGACCGATAAGACAAGAATTGTCTCCGTAAACCATGTTTCAAACGCTCTCGGTATCATCAATCCGGTCGAAGAGATTATAAAACTGACTCGCGGGAAATCCGATGCAATGGTCGTTATCGACGGAGCACAATCTGCGCCGCACTTGCCGGTGGATGTGCAAGCGCTGGATTGCGATTTCTATGTCTTCTCGGGTCATAAAATGTACGCACCTATGGGCACCGGCATTTTATATGGAAAAGAGTCTGTGCTGAACACGCTTCAACCTTTCCATGGCGGTGGTGAGATGATAGATGTGTGTTCCTTTGAGCAAACAACTTACGCCGGATTGCCTTTTCGGTTTGAAGCGGGAACGCCAAATGTCGGTGGGAACATCGCGTTGGGTGCTGCCGTAGATTTCATGAACGAAATCGGTCGCGACAACATCCGCAAGCACGAAGACGAATTGTTGAAGTACGCGGATAAAAAACTCTCCGAGATCGACGGATTGCGGATCTACGGGAAAAATGCAGCGCGCGCAGGCGTGGTATCTTTCAATTTGGAAAGCGTGGGGATTGCCTCCGATGTCGGAATGATTCTCGATAAAATGGGGATAGCCGTACGCACCGGGCATCACTGCACGCAGCCCATCATGAAATACTTCGATATTGCCGGGACCGTACGCGCAAGCTTTGCCGTTTACAATACTTTTGACGAAATAGATAAACTGGTCGAGGCCGTACAAAAGGCGCAGAAGATGCTCAGTTAGAACAAAATATCCCGACCTGTCAGTCGGGATATTCTTTCTAAGGTTGCTTTTCCACCGTCGTGGTCTTTTTCACCTTTACCTTTGTTTCGCTTTTGGTTTGCGCGTCGCTCTGGGTGTTTTGGAAAGCCTGCTCTGTTTTGTTGCCCAAGTTTTTGGCACCGGTGCGAATCTCATGTCCCGCTCTGTCCAGCGCTTTTCCTGTCTCATCCGCCGCCTTTTGCAGATCATGCTTCGCACGTGCGCCGGCAGCATCCAGCTTCTCACCCGCGCGGTCCATCTGTCGACGGATCCTTGCCGTATCCACCTCGGTTTCGTGCTCGGTGGTGGTCGTGACCGTTACGGTGCCGTTGGCGGTGTCAAATGTTTCGGTGGTGGTAGATTCTTTCTTGCAAGAAATCAATGCCATCGAGATTATACCGAAGAGTATTGCAGAGCGTTTCATATTGGAATTTTTCTTAGCCGTAACAAAAGTTATTCCTTTCCCTGCAGGCTGATCTTTGCAATTACGGCGAAATGGTCCGATAATCTGCGGCTGCGGTCCGTACGGTAGGAGTGAAATCTCAATTGTGGCGACGCAAAGATATAGTCGATACGGATCGGGTATTTGTAGTCGTGGAAGCTGGTGCCCAAACCATTGCCCGCTTGCAGAAAGCCGTCTTGCAGGCCGTCCGAGAGTTTATAATATTCATAACTGTTCGGTACGGAGTTGAAATCTCCGGAGACAATCACAGGATGCGGCGAATCCTTGATAAATTTGCCGATTTCCGCAATCTGGTCCTGATGCGCTCTGAAGCTTTTGAAAAAGCGCACGGTCAGCCGTTTCGCTTTTTTCTCATTCGTCGCCATATCTCGGCTTGGTTTCACCATTTCCTTTTCCAAATAAAACGGTTCGAGATAAATATTGATAAATCGAATAGTCTTTCCGTTGGCGTCTAAATCGGCGTAAAAAGAATGGCCGTTTTTTGCCGGGTCTATATTTCCGCTCTCTAACACAGGAAATTGCGTCAACAATCTGACGATGGGAAATTCAATTTCATGTTTGAAATGCTTTGTCAAGTTTGTTGAAGCTGTCGCTTCCTGCAACAACACCACGTCCGGTTCCTGCGCCGAAATGTATTGTGCGATGGTCTCTTTATCACTGTCTTCATAATTTCTTATGTTGAAGCTCATCACCTTAAAGCTGTCATTGACGGCTGCTTGCGGGGTAGAATAATTCAACCATCGACGGATGGGCAAGAAAAACAGCAAGAACATCAGTAAGAAAAAGAGTCCGCGCTTCTTCCATAACACAATCCAATACAACGTCAGCAGCCCGTAGGCGATAATCAGCATAGGGAAGATCAACGGAATCAGATTAAGGTATGGAAAGCTGCGCGGCGGCACCACCGCATTGAGCAGCATCAGGCA
>RDDY01000038.1 GCA_003852805.1 Chryseobacterium sp. | reverse complement strand
TATTTCAACAGATGTTTAGTATTCGACGGCACAAAATATTTGGCTGGAGTTGCTCGTAGCCGGTTCTACACAAAAAAATGCCCTCGCGTGGAGGGCATTTAATGGTTAGGCAGTTTTTGCTTTGGTATGCTCGGGTGCAGGGTCTTTCTTCTTCCCTTTCAGGAAGTCGTAAGACAATGCCGATGCAATGAAGATCGACGAGTACGTACCGAATCCGATACCGATGAGCAACGCAAACATAAATCCTTTCATATTGTCGCCACCGAAAAGGAAGATGGCCAAAATTACCAAGATGGTTGTAAAGGACGTGTTAAACGTTCTGCCCAGCGTGCTGCTGATGGAATCGTCAAACAGCCCGGCCAACGACAGTGATTTCTTGTCGCGCAGATATTCACGGATACGGTCGAATACAATCACCGTATCGTTTATCGAATATCCCAATACCGTCAGGATGGCGGCGATGAAGTCTTGGTTAATCTCCATATTAAACGGCGCTACTTTATAGAACAAAGAGTAAGTTCCCAAAATAATCACCGCGTCGTGGAACAAGGCCGCAACGGCGCCGAGCGAGAACTGCCATTTTCTGAAGCGCAGCAAGATGTAAATAAAGATTCCGCCCAAGGCTGCAATAACCGCCAGCGTACCGCCTGTTTTGATGTCGTCAGCCACCGTAGGCCCTACTTTGGTAGAAGAGATGATCCCTGCCTGCCCCGCATCGGGAGCGCGGAACTGTGACAAAGTGGTACCCGCCGGCAGATATTTATTGAGGCCTTGGTAAAGCTTCTCCTCAATCTCGGTATCGGCGGCGGTAGATTCATCGTTGATTTTATAGTCGGTGGAAATCTTCAGTTGGTTGTTGTTACCAAAGGTCTTGGCTTCCACACTTTCATTCAGTCCGCTCTCGGTATGGAAGAGTTTTGCCAACTCAGATTCCACCACATCGGCGCGTACACTTTTATCGAATCTTACAACATAGTTGCGCCCTCCCTCAAAGTCGATACCGAATTTGAAACCGTTGATGGCGATGGACGCAAAGCTGATAATCATCAAAATGGTAGAAATGATATAAGCCCACTTACGCTTACCGATGAAGTCTATCCACGTATTGCGGAACAGATTTTTGGTCGGCTTCGTCCATACGGAAATGTTTTTTCCTTTTTCCAAACGGCTGAAAATCATCACTCGGGAAAGAAGAACCGATGTGAAGAAAGTCATGATAAGACCGATCATCAGCGTTACGGCAAAACCTTGGATCGGACCTGTACCGAAGATGTACAGTACCACGGCCGTCAACAAAGTGGTGGCGTGTCCGTCGATAATTGCAGAAAGCGCATGTTTGAAGCCGTCGACATAAGCCTCGCGAATGCTCTTGCCCGCAAAGAGTTCTTCCTTCGTCCTTTCATAGATGATAACGTTGGCATCCACCGCCATTGCCATCGAGAGTACGATACCCGCAATCCCCGGCAGCGTAAGTGTGGCATCGATAGAATCCATGATGCCGAATACATAGAACAGGTTGATCACCATGGCAATTACCGCGAAGACACCTGCCATGCCATAATAAGCGATGATATAAACCAGAATAACGGCAAACGCAACGATGAACGAAAGGATACCTGCTTGGATGGATTCTGCACCCAAAGACGGCCCTACCACTTCTGCCTGTACAATCTTGGCCGTTGCCGGCAGTTTGCCCGAGTTCAGTACGTCTACCAAATCTTTGGCTTCGTCTTGGCTGAAGTTACCCGTAATTACGGATTGACCGTTCGGGATAACCGTGTTGACGTTAGGTGCAGTATAGACCATTTCGTCAAGCGTTACGGCAATCGGACGGCCGATGTTTTTCTCTGTCAGAGTTTTCCAAACCCGCGTACCTTCGGAGTCCATTTGCATGGAAATCTCGATACGGCCCAACTGGTCGAAATTGACGCGCGCATCTTTTACGGCGCCGTCCAGCGGAGCTTTATTGTTCACACTTCCGCGGATGGCATAAAGAACCAAGGAATTCGGAGAGTTGTGTTCCGGTTTGGCGGCCCACATAAACTTGGTGAACTTCAGGTTGGCAGGACGCGCGTTTTGCGCAAAAGAACTGTTCAGTATTTTGCTGACTGCGGCCGTATCGGAAAGCTTCACTTCGGCAATACCGTTTCTGGCAACACCGCCTTCAATATTCAGCATACTTTCCACGCGAGCGTTCTTTCCGACGCCGATGGAATCTCCTTTCGTCAAAACAACGTTTGACAACTGCATCAGATAAGGCGCCACTTCATCTGCCGTTTGCACTTCCCAAAACTGGAGGCGTGCTGATGTCTGAAGCAATTTCTTCACGCGGTCAATGTCTTTGATGCCCGGCATCTCCACCAAGATGCGCCCCGTACCCGGAACGCGCTGAACGTTCGGCTGGGTTACGCCCAACTTGTCGATACGGGTACGGATCACTTCATATGCCGCGCCGACGGAGGCATCTATTTTCCGACGGATAATGTCTTTCACCTCCGCATCGGGCGTGTTGAATTTTATTTGGTCGCTCAGTCGCTGCGTGCCGAATATCTCGGGATCAGACAGTTTTACAGAGGTTCCGCGTTCGCGGTTGAGTGCATCAAACTCTCTGAAAAAAGTGTTGATGTAACTGTCGCCCGAATTGCGCATGGCCGCGTCTGTACGGTTGAGCGCCTCCAGCAGCATGGGATTGGTAGAATAATTCGTCAAATCATTGACCAAGTCCCGCTGGTTGATTTCCAAAAGCACGTTGATACCGCCACGCAGGTCCAGCCCCAGCTTCATCTCTTTCTGCTTGGCATCGTTGTAGTTAAGCTTGGTAAACCCGAGGTTCAGTGTATCTTTTGCCAGCTTGTCCAGCTCTTGCCGGTATTTGGCATCATCGCCTGCTGACAAGGTTTTCGCCTGACTCTCAATACGGTTTACGTAGAAGGTAGGCAGGAGTTCATTGATTGAAATCAGTCCGAGGACGATTGCAATAATGATGATAAGTCCTTTTCCTTGCATGTTTTTTATGGATTTTTCGACATTAAATTTAATCGGCAAATATAGATAATTTACAGACAAATGTAAATTGCTTATACTATATTAAATCTCGCCGCGTCGGTTATCTGATGAAAAATCATCTCCATTGCAGACGGAGAAATTTTACTTTACTGCACTTCTGTAACTGTATACCGTGTACGGATACAGAAGCCGCGCGGTACCTATGGCGACCAAAACGGTAAAAACCGCCGGAAGCAGAATTGCGGGCCCACCGGAAAATGTATAAGCCAGCGCCACCGCCGTAAGCGGTCCGTGGATGCAGCCCGCCAATACGGCCACCATGCCTATGACGATAAAATTCTGCACAATCAACCCCGCATCCATATAATGATTTGCCGTCAGGGCCACCAGCACGCCGAGCATTGCGCCCGCTACCATTCCGGGGGCAAAGACACCGCCGTCGCCACCACCGCCAAGAGTGACCGCCGCGGCCAAGGGTTTCAGCAAGGCCAGCGCAGCCAACAGCAGCACGAATTCCACGTCAAAAGAATGATCGGAGGTTGAAGCGAACAAAGAGCGTACGCTGTGGTAACTATCGCCGTAAAGCTGCGGAAAGAAAAACAGCGCAACGCCTATGAACAGCGATGCAGCCCCTACTCGTACATAGACGCTTTTCATGGCAGCCGCGCGCTTCTTAACCCACAAAACGGCCTTGGTAAAGTAGACGGCAACGGCGCCCGACAATACAGCCAGCAAGAGCAGATACGGCGCAGCGTTCCAATGCCACTCGGTAATTTCAAAATCAAACAGCCGGTCTTCCTCAATAAAAAATATCATTAGCCAAGATACAGCCGCTGCCGTTACAGTCGAAAGCAGAATGGTTTTTGAAAAACGACGTGTGATGACTTCCATCGCGAAAAAAATCCCGGCAAGCGGACTTCCGAAAAGGGCGGTAATGCCGGCGGCAACACCTGCGGCGACAAGCTCTGCTTTGTATTTGAGCGCCACATTCCCGCGCCGATGTGCCGTTGCGCCGATGGTTGCGGTGGCCACCACGGTGGAAACTTCTATCCCCGTAGATCCGCCGTAGATGACGGTAAGGAAACCGTTTATATAGTGCGAGATTATTTTGTAAGTAGGCAGTTCGTCCCGCCTGTTTTCCAGCGTATTGTAGATTTCTTTTATCCCCTTGTTTTGCCGATTGTCAAATGCATATTTCCTGAGTACGTATATGAGTGTCAAGCCAATGGCCGGCGCTATCAGATACAGCGCCGGCCATTGGTTGAGTTTGTGCAGAAAGCGGTCTTCGTAATTCTCTGTGATGGTTTTCAGGGTATTTGCCAAAAAGGTGGACAGCATGCCCACCAAGACACTGAAGAGGATTAAAGAGAAATAACTCTGACGTACAATTTTCTTCTTATCCATCCGCCGCAGTTAAACTGTCATCGAGAAGATTCGGGTTTCAGGCATTTTGCGCATCATCCGCAGGTCAAAGACCATAGCGACGTTTCGCGTAAATACGCGTCCTTTCTCTGTTATTTGGATATGATTGTCACCGATCTCCACCAATCCGTCGGCTTGCATTTCCTTTAG
>RDDY01000262.1 GCA_003852805.1 Chryseobacterium sp. | reverse complement strand
TGGGTGTAGACTTGGGTGCTGGCCAAGCTCTCATGACCCAGTATTTTTTTAACCTCCGATATGCCGGCGTCCCTGTCCATCATGTGCGTGGCAAAGGTGTGACGCAAGATGTGCGGACCTGTCTTCGGCTTGGAGGAGACTGAACTAAGGTAGGAGTTAACTTTCAAATAGACAAATTTG
Organism: Chryseobacterium sp.; assembly: GCA_003852805.1. Lineage (GTDB taxonomy): Bacteria > Bacteroidota > Bacteroidia > Flavobacteriales > Weeksellaceae > Elizabethkingia. The sequence goes on along the minus strand of RDDY01000262.1, from coordinate 4,415 downwards.
GCCGTCAGTTTTTTGCCCAAACGGTTGACGAAGAAGAACTCTTCATGCCCCTGTAGCGGCTGTCGCGTGTGTGCGTATTTCTCCAACAAATCATGTAACGGTGGCGTCATGGGGATCAGCCGCTGCTTGTTCCCCTTGCCGTTGATCAGCAGTTGTTGTGCAGAGAAATCCACATCGGTCGGTTTCAGATTGCACAGTTCGCTTTTGCGCATTCCGGTTTGGTAGAGCGTTTCTATAATCGCTGCTGCCAAGACATCTTCGGACACTGCATCAGTCACTGCGGTCATTTCGCGCTCGGACATAGGCACGCGCTGCTCGGGGTAGAATTGCAGAGCAGGAATATCTTCCACAGGCGACGTTTCTATTTCCTGCAATCTCAACAAGAACCGATAGAAGGCGCGCAGGGCAGAAAGCTTTCGGTTGATCGAACGTTTTGAGATTCCGTCGGCGCCTAATTCGTAGATAAAATTGCGGGCCACTTTTCTGTCGATACGTTTTAGATCCTCGTGCCCCTCGGTACGTTGTAGGAATTGTATGAAACCCGCCAAATCCCTGCGGTAGGCCGCAACAGTGTTCGGCGAGTATCGACGTTCCACGCTCAGGTATTCCAAGAATTTTTCTACCATAAAAAAGAAATCACCTCTCAGACAAAACGCTGAAAGGTGATCTATATTTTGCTTAAAAGAATGTGGACTAACCTTGTTCTTCCTGGCTTTGCAGTCTCTGCTTGTAGGCTGCTTTTTGCACTTGCTTTCTTTTCTGTACAGAAGGTTTAACGAATTGCTGTCTCGCTCTCAATTTGCGTACAGTTCCCGTTTTATCGAATTTTCTTTTGTACTTCTTCAGTGCTCTGTCGATGGATTCGCCATCTTTTACCGGAATTATTAACATAGTTTACATCTCATTTTCGCTGCAAAAGTACAACAATTTCATTTATATGCAAATTATGCTTGAAACTTTTGACGGCTGAATATAGCCTTAACCGATGATTCTGTGCGAGATGGCTCCCGTTTGCTCCACGATATTTTACAGGAAGACCTTATCTTTGCTCTGTCACAATACGCATGAACTCTTATACCGCTATCACCGCATCGGCCGGCTCCGGCAAAACCTATACACTTGTGCAGCGCCTTTTGATGGTCTGCCTGAAGGAACCTTTGAAGCAAGACGGCATCCGCTCTATTCTTGCGCTGACCTTTACCAATAAGGCGGCGGGAGAAATGAAGGAACGGATTCTTTCTTGGCTGGGCAAATTTGCTTCCGACGATTACGAGACCTGCGCGGAGTTGATTCATCTGCAAGAGGTTTTTGCAAATCAGGGTTTAAAGTTGAGCCTGGAAGAACTCCACCGTCGCGCGAAGAGCAATCTCGATTATGTGCTACACCACTACTCCACGCTCAACATCAGCACCATTGACAAGTTCAATACGCGTCTCGTACGTTCATTCGCTTATGAACTGGGACTTCCGCAAAATTTTAATCTTGAAATAGAAGCGGCGCCTTTCCTGAGTGAAGCCATCGACCACATGCTGAACGAGATCGGCGAAGACCCTGTCATCTCCGAGGCGTTTATGGACTACATGAATTACAGCTTGGACAATGACCAGCGCATTCGCATCCAGAAAAGTCTGTACAAAGCGGCGGTCAACTTCAACAGTGATGTCAACTACCATCGACTGCGTCAAAACCAAGACTTCGACTGGCAAGCCTATGAAGAAGCCAAGGACAAATTGCGCAGCGACATCACTGCTTTACAAAAGCAAAGCAAACAGTTGGCCCAAAACTCGCTGGACTTGATTGCTGCCTCTCAATTAGAGGACGACGACTTTTCGGGCGGCAAAACCAACGGCATTGCGGTGTTCTTCCGGAAATACATCAACACCGAGAAACTGCCGATACCGACGAGCAGTGAAGAAAAAGCGCTCGATACTTTCAACAAAATAGCCTCCACCAAAGGAAAAAAGCGCGAGGCCGACATTGCCGCATTACTGCCCACACTGCTTCATAACCGCGAGCAACTCTTCAGAAATCATATCGCCCTCGAAAAGAAAAAGAAAACACTCGATGCATTGTTGCCGCTAAAGGTCAATAAAGAAATCCAAGACAAACTGCGGAATATAGAAGAGGAAAACGATCTGTTGTTGCTGTCGCGGTTCAATGTGATGATTAACGAAAGCTTGGCCGCCGAGCCTATCGCATTTATCTACGAGAAAGTAGGCGAGCAATACCGACACTATTTCTTTGACGAGTTTCAGGATACCAGCGCCCTGCAATGGCGTAACTTTATTCCGTTGCGTGACCATGCGCTGGCTTCCGCCGGCACAAGTTTTACACTGGTAGGCGACCCGAAGCAGAGCATCTACCGTTTCCGCGGCGGAGATGCGCGTCTGATGCTGGACATCCTCTCCAAACGAGAACAGGCGCCGCGCTTTGCCGACATAGAAAATCTGGACACAAATTACCGAAGCAGCGAGAACATCGTCCGCTTCAACAACGCACTTTACCGTTTCATAGGCGAACGGCTGGAAGACGACTACAAGGATATCTTTGGCGAGAAAGCTTCGCAGAAAGTTCAATCCCCAAACAAAGGCAGAGTCAAAATCTCGCAGCTGGAGCAAGGCACGGTAGACGAATATTACCAACAGGCGGCCGACAAAATGCGCAACGATATAGAACAATGTCTGGCCAACGGTTTCAGCTTTCGCGACATCACTTTGCTGTGCAGAGGCAATAAAGACATCTTCCGGTTTTCGCAGTTATTGTCCAACATGAAGGTCAGCATCGACGGTACAGAACAATACATCCCTACCCTTTCCGACCGCGGCCTGACGCTGAACCTCTCGCCCACCTTAAACGGATTGATCAGCTATCTGCAATGGTATTCCAACCCCGACAACCGTCGCCACCTGACGATGATGCTGTATTACCTGAACCGCTCGGGCAGAATCACACTCACGGACTTTACCGCAGAAACACAACTGCTGCTGGCCGAGACCGAGGCGGCTGCAATCACCGACCGACTTGCGCAGGTCTACGACCTGGATCTTAGCCTAAGACCGCACAACCGATTGAACCTGTACACCTTTGTAGAACATTACTTGCAGCTGTTCAGCATCGCAGGGCAGGAAACCGAATATCTGTTGACTTTTTTGGAAATGCTGTACGCCTTCAGCCGAAACAAAAATGCGAGCCTGAAAGACTTCTTATTGTATTGGGACGACAAAGGCGGCGAAGAGTCTGTGCAATCTTCTGAAAGTGTGGACGCCATCACCATCATGACGATTCACAAATCCAAGGGTTTGGAATTTCCCGTCGTGTTGCTGCCGTTTGAGAACAGAAGCAAGCCGAACAAAGAGAGCGATTGGTTCGGGCTGGACGGCGAGGAGCATCCCGCACTGCGGTCGGTAAACATTCAACTCTTCAAAAAAGATTTGGTTCCTTATGATGAGCAAATGTTGCGGTTCAACCAAGCGGCGCAGGACCGAGAACGTATAGACAAACTGTGTCTGCAATATGTGGCCACCACGCGGGCGGTAGAACATCTGTATCTGTACGCAGAACGCTGTGGAAAGACCGACCATTTGGCAGACCTCTTCGATTTTTTGAAAGGCCACGATCGCTGCACCGATGATGAATTCGATTACTTCCCCGTCTCCGATGGCGACTTGAAAAAACAAGCGACGCATAAGTCTTCGTCTGCCGAGACGGCACTTTTGCACCGCATCAGCAGTCCGCAGCGCAAGGCAGACATACGGATTGCCACACCGTCCAAGCATTACCAGGAACGAAGGATGAGCGCGCGCATCGGCATCTTTGCGCACGAGATCATGGAGAAAATAGTCACGGCAGACGATGTGCCGCGCGTGGTGGAAACCTACCGCATCGACGGAAGAATCACCGACGCACAAGCCGGCCTGATTACCGAGCGCGTAAACGCCGTAGTGACCGATGACCGATACTCGGCCTATTTCCGCGCCGGATTAACCGTGATGAACGAGCGCAGTCTGCAAATAGACGATAACGGCAATGTGAGCACCATTCGCCCCGACCGCATCGTGCACGACGGGTGCGGCTGGATCATCATCGACTTTAAAACCGGCGAGAGAAATGAAGCTGCTCAGGCTCGCCATCAGCGACAACTGCTCGGCTATAAAAACGCGTTGGAAAAGCTGGGCGAAACAGTGAAGGAAACGGTGGTTATTTATATGTAAATTTATAACCACAAATCACTTCTGTGAAAAAATTATTCACATTAACAGCTCTGGCAACAGTGCTTCTGCTTCCGGCACAGCTGCGTCTGACTCAGGCAACTGAAACCACAACCGACAGCAGAAAACCTGAAACGCCCGAACCTTTGGTACGGATGGTGTTTTGGCTGTAAGCTTTCAGTTTCAGAAGTTCTACAAATCTTGTGA
>RDDY01000102.1 GCA_003852805.1 Chryseobacterium sp. | reverse complement strand
TTTTGTACCGCTGGAGAAACGTGAAATCGTTGCATTGATCTCTTACCTGCAAAGACTGGGCACGGATATCAAGACAACCGACATACAAACCGCGAGCAATAACTAAAAAACGGCCGTCCAAAAGCCAAAGTTATGATACCACAAAACTTTAAAGATATATTGAGCAGTCAGGACAATGCAGGGCTTTACCAAAGCCTTGCCCTGATCCTCTTTGTAATCTTCTTTGTTGCTTTGGTAGTAAGCGTTTTCAGAAAACCGAAGAAGTATTACCGGGATGAAGCAAACGCTCCTTTGGATGATTCTACTGAAAACAATGACCTCAAATAGAAAGACATGAAACCAAGAACTCCCATCATTGTAAATATACTTACCGTTCTTCTGCTGTTATTCATCGCGTTCTCGGTATTTGCGCCCGATACAGGATATCTGTCGTCCATATATTTCTGGGGTACCGTGGTGATCGCCGTTATCATGGCGTTCGTGCACGGTGCAATCGGTGACCTCATTGAGAACGAGCGCTTCAAGAGGTTGAGCGAAGACGAAAAGCGTGAATACCTTATCGCAAAGAAGACTCCGTTTCTCAAGCGTACGTGGCAGAGCGCCTTCAAAAAGCAGAGTGCACAGGAAGAGAAAGACATCATCATCGACCACGGATTCGATGGCATTATGGAACTGGACAACCAATTGCCGAAATGGTGGCTGGGTCTGTTCTGGTTCGGGGTGATCTATTGCATCGTTTACATCGCTGCGTATTTTACCACCAACTTCGCGCATACCGATGTAGAATATGAGCGCGAGTACAAAGCACAAATTGCCGCTGTAGACGAATACATGGCAACTGTGCCGCAGGCTACGCTGGAGACTGCAAAATTCAGCGCCGACAATGTTGCTGAAGGAGAGCAAATATTCAAAACCAACTGTGTTTCCTGCCACGGCGAAGGAGGAAAGGGCGGCATCGGGCCAAACCTGACTGACGAGTACTGGATCAACATCCAGCAGGAAGATCTCTTCCACAATATCTTCTGGATGGTTGAAAACGGATCGCCAAACAACCCTGCGATGAGAGCCTTCATCAAAGACGGTACGCTGACAGGAAACGATGCCGAGAAAGTAGCGGCTTACGTTTACCATATCAACCAAGAGGTCTCACCGATTACCCCTGCACAGGGCGGATCTGAACCACAAGGTGAGATTGCTCCTTGGGCACAAAAATAAAACAGTAACTGATCTTATTTCAGTTACCCATTTAAAATGACTGAAAATCCAAAAAAATCAATATCGCCAACAGGCTCCGTAATTCAGGCTGAAACCTTTCGGGATTCTGTTGGTACTATGGACAACACCGGGAAAAGGAAATGGGTTTTCCCGCGTAAACCAAAAGGCAAATACACAAACTACCGGCAGATTGTTAGTATCATTCTGCTGGCAGTTTTTTTCGTCTTACCATTTGTGAGGATCAACGGCAACCCGTTTTTGATGCTGAACATCTTAGATAGAGAGTTCTTCATCTTCGGACAGCCGTTTTACCCGCAGGATTTCTTTATCCTGGCGCTGGGCAGTATAACCGGCATTGTATTCATCATTCTTTTTACGGTAGTCTTCGGACGTATTTTCTGCGGTTGGCTTTGTCCTCAGACAATCTTCATGGAGTTTGTCTTCCGCAAAATAGAATACGCCATTGAAGGCGACCGCAACAAACAGATCCGTCTGGACGCGCAGCCGTGGAACGCAGAGAAGATCAGAAAGCGCGGATTGAAGTGGTTTATCTTCTTGGTTATTTCATTAATCTTCAGCCACTGGATGTTTATGTACATCGTGGGCTACGAGAGGGTTTTCGAGATTATGAAAGAAGGGCCGCTGCAGAACTGGGACAACTTTATTGTCATGTTCTTCTTCACCGGTGCATTCTATTTCGTCTTCGCTTGGTTCCGCGAGCAGGTTTGTACTCTGGTTTGTCCGTACGGACGACTGCAAGGCGTACTGATAGATAAGCAAACAATCAACGTTTACTACGACTTTGTACGCGGTGAAAACCGTGCAAAATGGCGAAAAGGCGAAGACAGAAAAGCCGCCGGAAAAGGAGACTGTATAGACTGTCATCAATGCGTCGTGGTATGCCCTACCGGTATCGATATCCGGAACGGCCAACAATTGGAATGCATCAACTGTACGGCTTGTATCGACGCCTGTAACGAGGTGATGGACAAAATCGGCTTCCCGCGCGGACTGATCCGTTACGCCACCGAGGACGAAATAGAAAAAGGCAACAAGTTCAAATTCACCACGAAGATGAAGGCCTATACCGTAGTGCTTACGGCGCTTCTGGTCTTCATGGGCTTCTTGTTGCTAAACCGTTCGTCTGTGGAAGGCAAGTTTATCAAACCTGCCGGCGCTACCTACACCATCCGCGGCTCCCATATCAGCAACACCTACAACTACACCCTCATCAATAAAAGTAATGAGGACAAAGTGGTAAGTATAAAAGTGCTGGACCCTGCACACGGTACGGTAGATGTGATTGGTACGAAGAACCGCATCATCTTGAAACGCAACGTGTCTGCCACGGGAACTATCAGTGTCAGCTTCCCACAACAAGAGATCAAGCTGTCGAAGCAGAACATTTCCATCGGCGTATATGACCAAAATGGCAAGTTGATCGATAAATACGAGACTTACTTCGAGGGTCCGTTTAAATTAGCTTTCTGATATGAATCTTAAAAAGTTGAACTGGGGGCACGGCGTGGTCATAGCGCTCGGATCTTTTATCCTGTTCATTCTCTTCATGATCTTTATCTTCCCGAACGGCCAAAAAAATTCCGAACTGATCACGGATCGGTATTACGAGGAAGAACTGGCCTATCAAGAGGTGATCGACGCGAAGAACAATGCAGACAAGTTGGAGGAAAAGCCCACGTATCACCAAGATCGTAACGGCATTGGCATTACATTTCCGTCCGCATACAATAATAAGAATACCGAAGTTAGCTTTTATCTGTACCGAACGGATGACTCTAACTTCGACATCAAAAAAGACGTGGAATTGGACGGTGCCAACCGTTTCGTCATTCCTTCCAAGGTCCTGCGCAAAGGTTCTTATACGCTGAAGCTGTACTGGACACACGCAGATGTAAAATACGAGATTGATTACGACGTAGAATGGACTTGACGCTCATCATATCGGCGCTTGCACTCGGCTTCGCTTCGGGTTTCCACTGCATCGGCATGTGCGGCCCGATTGCTCTGTCCATGGGAATGACGCGACAACAGCAGTTGAATTACCATTTGCAGAACATAACCTACCAACTGGGCAGGATCGTAATGTACGGCATCTTGGGCGGCGTTGTAGGAATTGTGGGCCAAGGCTTTGGCCTGGCAGGTTTCCAGCAATATCTTACCATCGGCGTCGGGATACTGCTGATTATAATGGCTCTTTTCTCATTTGGCGGAAAAGATTTCGCTGCCCGCATCCCCGCTGTTTCGCGCGGATTGATGCGTGTAAAAATGAAACTCGGCAAGCTCTTGCAAAAGGCGGACTACCGCTCACGCTTTGCCACAGGACTACTGAACGGACTGCTGCCCTGCGGCATGGTTTATATGGCGCTCACCGCCTCGTTGGCCGCCGGTGGCGTATGGCAAGGTGCGGGCTTCATGCTGTTGTTCGGTCTCGGCACTTTTCCGTTTATGTTTGCCGTGGTGCTTGTCGGGAACCTAATGACCACAGCGTTTCGCGCAAAGGTGTTGAGGGTTATTCCCGTCATGATGATTATCCTTGGCGGACTGTTTGTACTAAGAGGAATGGAATTAGGCATTCCGTATGTATCACCGAAAGCAGAATCTCTACAACTGTCGGGACAAGGAAAGCACGGTGCGTCTTGTCATTGATTTGACAAATGATCTATAATAAAAACTGCCTGCCGAGATTCGGCAGGCAGTTTCATTTTAAATCTTATCGAAACCTGTATAAGAGCGCAATTTCTCGGGGATCGTAATGCCGTCGGATGTCTGGTTATTCTCCAGCAGCGCCGCCATAATACGCGGCAATGCAAGTGCGGACCCGTTCAGCGTATGAACCAACTGCGTTTTGCCCTCCGCTCTGTAACGGCATTTCAGGCGGTTGGCTTGGAAGTTCTCGAAGTTCGATACCGAGCTTACTTCCAACCACTTCCCCTGCGCGGCGCTCCACACTTCAAAGTCGTACGTCAGAGCCGATGTAAAGCCCATATCGCCACCGCATAACCTTAAAATTCTGAAAGGCAATTCCAAATCGGTAAGCAAGCCTTTCACGTGCTCCACCATTTCTTCAAGCGCGGCGTAAGAGTTTTCCGGTTTTTCAATACGCACGATCTCTACTTTCTCAAATTGATGCAGACGATTCAAACCGCGAACGTGCGCACCGTAACTGCCCGCCTCTCTCCTATAGCATTGTGAAAAGGCGGTATGCTTCACAGGCAGGTCTTTCTCTTCCAAAATCGTGTCTCGGTAGATGTTGGTCACCGGCACTTCAGAGGTCGGAATCAAATAAAGCCGGTCTTCGCCGATGAAGTACATTTGTCCTTCCTTATCGGGCAATTGGCCCGTGCCGTAGCCCGATGCTTCATTTACTACGTGCGGCGGA
>RDDY01000152.1 GCA_003852805.1 Chryseobacterium sp. | reverse complement strand
TCTTTTTTACTGTATTTTTGAAAAAAGGTTGTGCAACAGGCACAAGGGTTTTGCGATAGTGGGGCGAAACTGCAAAATTCAACATTTGCAATTCTATTCAGTGATAGTACTATGTTGAACTTTAGTGCTTTTATTTCCCAGCCCTCGCAAAGCTGCAAAAACGTTAGCGACATTTAAAACAAACATCAAATGGACAGATACAGAGAAACATTTGACACTTGGAACAACATTGCTTCTATATACCAAGACAAGTTTATGGACTTGGATTTATACAATGACACTTATGACTATATCTGTACTTCCATTGACAAACCAAAAGCAAAGCTATTGGAAATTGGTTGCGGGCCCGGAAATATCACTAAATATCTCTTATCCAAAAGACCCGACTTTGACATTTTAGGAATTGACATTGCACCTAATATGATCAAACTTGCAGAAATGAATAATCCGACGGCACATTTTGCGGTTATGGACAGCCGCCGAATCAACAATCTTGACACAAAATATGACGGAATTATCTGCGGTTTTTGTCTGCCTTATTTGTCGCATGATGACAGCAACGAATTAATTGCAAACTCTTACGACTTATTAAACGACAACGGCTTATTATATTTAAGTTTTGTAGAAGGGAACCCTGACAATTCCGATTTTAAAGTGGGTAGCGGCGGAAGAGTTTACTTTAATTTTCATAATTCAAATGACTTAAAAGCACAACTCATCAGGACAAAATTTGACGAAATAGAAATTTTCAAAGTCGAGTATAAAACATCAGAAACGCAGTTGGATATACATTCAATATTGATAGCGAAGAAAAAAAACGCCCTATAGCATCGTATTGGTGATAGACGGGCTGAAGAGCAAAACTCAACAGTAGTTTTCTGATTAGATAATACTATCGACTTTTGTGCTCCGAAACCGCCCAAACCCAAAGTGCAAACCGTAAAGGTCACATTAAAAATAAAAAGGGCTGCATTCATAAATGCAGCCTTATTTGTAGGGCAAAAAATTGCTAAGCCATGACCTTGGCAACGGTAGCGCCGATGTCCGCAGGAGAATCCACAACGTTGATTCCGCACTCTGACATAATTTTCATCTTAGCCTGTGCCGTATCGTCAGCGCCGCCAACAATAGCTCCGGCGTGTCCCATGGTTCTTCCTTTCGGAGCCGTCTGACCGGCGATGAAACCAACAACGGGTTTCTTGGATCCTGATTCTTTGTACCATCTTGCCGCTTCGGCTTCCAGCTGTCCGCCGATTTCACCGATCATTACCACACAGTCGGTCTCGTCATCATTGATGAACATTTCGAGCGCTTCCTTGGTAGTTGTACCGATGATCGGGTCGCCGCCGATACCGATGGCCGTAGACACGCCGTAACCTGCCTTAACCACCTGGTCTGCCGCTTCATAAGTCAAAGTTCCGGATTTTGAAACGATGCCCACTCTACCTTTTTTGAAAACGAAACCGGGCATGATACCGATTTTCGCTTCGTCGGACGTGATGATACCCGGACAGTTGGGACCGATCAGTCTGCAGTTTTTATCGGCAATGTAAGCTTTCACTTTTACCATGTCAGCAACAGGGATTCCTTCGGTAATGCAAACAATCACCTCGATGCCTGCATCGGCGGCTTCCATGATTGCGTCTGCCGCAAATGCCGGAGGCACAAAAATGATACTTACGTTAGCACCCGCTTTCTTCACCGCTTCTTCCACTGTGTTGAATACAGGCTTGCCCAAATGCTCGGAACCGCCTTTCCCCGGTGTTACGCCGCCCACCACGTTGGTGCCGTATTCAATCATTTGGCCGGCGTGGAAGGTTCCCTCGTTGCCGGTGAAGCCTTGGACGATTACTTTAGAATCTTTGTTTACTAATACTGACATTTCAATGTTTTTGTAAAGTTAATTTTTTTAAACGTTTTATTGTTTACTGAGTTTGTTTAGCGTTACCTCTTTACGCAGGTAGCTTCTGAACTCTTCGGCAATGGGGCCGAAATAGGTTCCTTTTTCCAGGTCACGGTTTACCCCGCATTTTGCCAAGAGCACTGTGCCCTTCTCAACAGTCACACCGGAGGCCATGCCGACTTGTCCCCAAATGGTTACGTCGTCTTCGATAAGGCAGCAACCCGCAATGCCGGTTTGCGCGGCAATGAGCACGCGCTTGCCGATGACAGTGTCGTGTCCTATTTGGATTTGGTTGTCCAGGATGGAGCCGTCGCCGATGATGGTAGAATCCGTCACGCCGCGGTCGATGGTGCAGCCGTTGCCGATTTCCACATGATTACCGATGATAACATTTCCGACAGAAACCAAGCGGTCATATCTATCCTGCAACTTGCGGTAGTAAAAAGCGTCGCCACCCAAAACGGTGTTCGATTGGATGACCACATTGTCGCCAATGATTGTACCGTCGCCGATGACGACATTCGGGAAAATGTGGCAATTGCTGCCGATTTTCACATTGTTGCCCAACACCGCCGACGGATGAATGAAAGTATCCTCCCCTATTTCTGCACCATGCAATTCTTCGCGGAAGCCGCTGTGCCGCGCATAATGGTTGTTGATCTTGTTAAAATCTCCGAAAGGATCCTCCGAAATCAGCAAAGCTTTGCCCGCAGGACAATCCACGCGTTGGTCGATCAAAATTACGGTAGCCTCGGAATCGAGCGCTTTATCATAATACTTGGGATGGTTAACGAAGACTATTTCGCCTTCTTTAACGCGGTGGATTTCATTGGTACCGAGAACGGGAAAATCATCGGCGCCGACATATTCTGCACCGATGAATTCAGCAATATTTTTTAACGTCTGTGGTCGGTTGAACCTCATGCCGTCTTACTCTTTTACTCTTTCCAGATACGCGCCTTCCTCCGTATTGATACGGATGCGGTCGCCGGGCTCTATAAACAGCGGAACCATAATGCGCGCACCCGTTTCCACAATCGCATTTTTCTGAGCGTTGGTTGCCGTGTTGCCCTTCACGCCCGGGTCGGCTTCTATCACTTCCAGCGTTACCGTTGCGGGAATCTCGGCAGACAGCGGAGATTCGTCGCTTTCTCTCATGATGATGGTCACCTCTTCTCCGGCTTTCATGAATTGGGAATTCTCGATCATTTCTTTGTCCAAATAAACCTGGGAAAAATCATCGTTGTTCATGAAGTGGAAACCGTTCTCGTCATCGTACAGGTATTGAAACTTGCGCGTGATAACCTTTACCTCGTCTATTTTATGACCGGCAGAGAAGGTATTGTCCAACACTTTTCCGTTGGTTACGCTCTTCATCTTGGTTCTTACGAAAGCGGGACCTTTGCCCGGTTTAACGTGAAGAAACTCGATGATTTTATAGATATCATCGTTGTACTCTATGCAGAGTCCTTTTCTGATGTCTGAAGTTGTTGCCATATAATTGAATGCTTGTTTTGTTAATCTGCTTTTCCGCTGCCGTAGCCTTTGATGATGCCGCGCGGCGAGTTTTGTATAAAGGTGATGATCTCGTCGCGCTCTGCCGTGGGCAGCATTTCTTTTTCTATGTAGTTGATGGCTTGGGCAACGTTCATTTTTTGTTGAAAAATTGCGCGGTAAATGGCTTGGATCTCAAAGATCTTTTCGCTGCTGAAACCGCGACGACGCAGCCCGATGGAATTGATGCCCGCATAGCTGACGGGCTCGCGAGCCACTTTGATGAATGGCGGAATATCCTTGCGCACCAAGCTGCCGCCCGAGACCATAACATGCCTGCCTACTTTTGAAAATTGGTGGATGGCGCTCAGTCCGCCGATTACGGCATGGTCACCGATTTCGACATGGCCTGCAATGCCGCATCCGTTTACAATCACCACATAATCACCGATCTGGCAATCATGGGCAATGTGCGTTGTGGCCATGATCAAGCAATCGCTTCCGATCTTGGTATAGCCCAGCGCTTTGGTTCCGCGGTTAACGGTAACGCTCTCCCGGATCACGGTATTGTCACCGATGTATACCTGAGATTCTTCGCCTTCAAATTTGAGATCCTGCGGAACGCCGGCTATAACAGAACCCGGAAAAATCTTGCAGTTTTTGCCGATTCGCGCGCCGTTCATGATGGTTACGTTCGGGCCTATCCAAGTGCCCTCTCCTATCTCTACGTCACCGGCAATGGTGGTAAAAGGATCGACGGTTACGTTGTTGCCGATCTTGGCTCTGCGGTCAACGGCTGCTAACTGGTGAATCATTATCAGATTTTTGTTTTTGCAACCTGCGCCATCAGTTCGGCTTCCACCACTACATTATCGCCCACGTAGCCATACCCCTGCATGTGCACTATGCCGCGACGGATAGGTTCTATAAGTTCTATTTTGAAGATGAGCGTATCGCCGGGCACCACTTTCCTTTTGAATTTTACTTTGTCCATTTTGACAAAATAAGTGGAATAATTCTCGGGATCCTCCACGCTTGCCAAGACCAAGATGCCGCCCACCTGCGCCATGGCCTCTATCTGCAATACGCCCGGCATCACCGGTTCTTTCGGGAAATGCCCGACAAAGAACGGCTCGTTCATTGAGACGTTTTTCAGACCGACCACATGCGTATCGGAGAGTTCCAATATCTTGTCGACCAAGAGAAATGGCGGACGGTGCGGCAACAGTTTCATGATGCCGTTTATATCGTATACCGGCTC
>RDDY01000088.1 GCA_003852805.1 Chryseobacterium sp. | reverse complement strand
CTTGAAAACCGTTGACTGTAACAGGTCCGGGGGTTCGAATCCCTCTCTCTCCGCAGATAGAGTTAGGAAGCTCACTAAAGAATAACCGCAATTAAGTATTGCGGTTTTTTTTATGCATTACGTTTACATTTTACAGAGTGAGTCGAGTGGGATCTTCTATAAAGGTTATAGTGAAAATCCTTTAGCGAGGCTGCAGTTCCACAATGCGGGGAAGAGTACTTATACATCCAAATTTTTACCGTGGACCTTGGTGGCGGTTTTCATTTTTACAGACAAGTCGGAAGCGCTGCTGAAGGAAAAGAAACTGAAAAAATATCCCACGAAAAGCCTTGAAGCTTTGATCGCAAGCGACAAGAACCTGCTTACCTCCTATTTAAAAGGTCTTGAAAGCCGTTGATCCCGACACCGTGTCGGGAGTCCGGGGGTTCGAATCCCTCTCTCTCCGCAGCTTTTACTAGAAGCATCAGCAAACCCTTTAAAACGAGCGTTTTAAAGGGTTTCTTTAATGGATGTGCAGAAACAGGAAAATGCAGATCGCGAGCGGGCAGAATCAGCTTAAGACTTACGTGGAGAGATTTGAAAACCGTTGATCCCGACACTGTGTCGGGAGTCGGGGGTTCGAATCTCTCTCTCCGCAGATCCAACTTGTAACCTGCTTATGTACAGCAGTTATTGTTTTTATTAAATTTCGCCCACTTCGTCCCGCTTTTTTATTCTTGCGAGTATGAAGAAGCGTGAACTTACCAATTTTTTCAGAAGGTGAAATTATTGTTATACCACAAAAAATCGTAGTATTATTGTCCTAAAAAAATACAAATGGATCAAGCTGTGCATAATAAGCTCGTTTCATTCATCTGGAATATTGCCGATGACTGCTTACGAGATGTCTATGTAAGAGGTAAGTATAGAGATGTTATCCTGCCAATGGTGGTGCTCCGTAGGCTGGATGCACTGCTGGAGCCTACAAAGGAGGCGGTGCTGGAAGAGGTTGAATTCCAGAGAGAACATGCAGAGTTTACCGAATGGGATAGCAGGGGGATGTGTGCTGCTTCAGGTTATGTTTTCTACAATACCAGTGAATGGACACTCCAGAGGTTGTATGCTACAGCTACCAACAGCCAGCAGGTTTTGCTCGGCAATTTTCAGGATTATCTTAATGGTTTCAGTGAGAATGTGCAGGAGATCATAGAGAAGTTCCAGCTGAGGAGACAGATCGCACATATGGCGAATAAGGATGTACTCCTGGATGTTCTGGAGAAATTTACCTCACCCGAAATCAACCTGACACCTTTTGAAAAATTAGATCCGCAGGGTAGGAAATTACCAGCACTTACCAACCTTGGGATGGGCTATGTTTTTGAAGAACTCATCAGGAAGTTTAACGAAGAAAATAATGAGGAAGCAGGTGAACACTATACCCCGAGAGAGGTGATAGACCTGATGACCCACATCATCTTTGAACCGATCAAAGACAAGCTGCCATCGGTGATGACAATATACGATCCTGCCTGTGGTACGGGTGGTATGCTTACCGAGTCAGAAAACTTTATTGTAGATCCTGAGGGTGAGATAAAGGCTGTGGGCGCTGATGTTTATCTCTTCGGCAAAGAGGTTAACGATGAGACTTACGCCATCTGTAAATCTGATATGATGATCAAGGGCAAAGACCCGGAACATATCAAAGTAGGCTCTACCTTGAGCGCAGATGAATTCCAGGGACGAGGCTTCGATTTTATGCTATCTAACCCACCTTATGGTAAATCCTGGGCTTCGGAGCAGAAATATATTAAAGATGGCAAAGATGTTATCGACAGCCGCTTTCAGGTTAAGCTTGCGGATTATTGGGGAGTAGAAGAGGTGGTAGATGCTGTTCCCCGCAGCAGTGACGGTCAACTGCTGTTCCTGATGGAAATGGTGGACAAAATGAAACCATTGGACAGTAGTAACCTGGGTTCACGCATAGCCTCAGTCCACAACGGTAGTTCGTTATTTACCGGTGATGCTGGTGGCGGTGAAAGTAACATCAGAAGATTTATTATAGAAAACGACCTGCTGGAGGCGGTCATCCAGTTACCCAACAATTTATTTTACAATACAGGCATCACTACCTATATCTGGATACTGAGCAACAATAAAGCACCAGAGCGCAAGGGCAAAGTGCAGCTGATAGACGCCAGCGAGATGTATCAGAAGCTCAGAAAAAACCTTGGCAATAAAAACTGTGAGCTGACCAGACAGCATATTCAGGAAATTCTGGAGTGCTATACCGAGCTGCAAGAGCTGAATAGAAATGAAACCGGTAACCTGGCGAGCAAGGTGTTTGACAATGCAGATTTTGGCTACTATAAGCTCACTGTGGAGCGTCCAAAACGCCTGATGGCTCAACTGTCCCCTGAAAAAATTGAGCGTTTAAAATGGGATAAAAATGTGCCCGACTTCAGCAAGTGGCTTTTCGAAAAATATGGAGTAGAGGTTTATCAGGGGATTGAGAAACACAAGAAAGAGATAGAAACTGCTATTGAAAAGGAGGCCCTGGAAGTCACTCCAAAACAGCTTGCTCACTTGTTAAAGAAAAGCACCTGGGAGAAGCAGGAGCTGCTGTATCAGACCGCCAACAGGCTGATGGAGGTTTTGGGTACGGAGCTGTACAATGATTTCAATCTGTTTTCACAAAAGGTAGACGAGGTGCTAAGGCTGGATAAGCTAAAACTGGCAGCGGCAGAAAAGAAGCAGATACTGGAAGCGGTGAGTTGGTATGATGAGACCGCTGAAAAAGTGGTGAAGAAAGCTGAAAAATTAAATGGTCAGAAGTTGACGGATTTGCTTGATTATTTAGGTTGCAGAAAAGAAGATTTACCACTCTACGGTTATTATCCTGGCGAAAAAGAAGAAGAGTATATCACCTACGAAGCAGAAACCGACCTGCGTGACAGCGAGAGCATTCCACTGAAAGAAGATATACAGGAATATTTCCTGCGTGAGGTAAAACCTTATTCAGACGAGAGTTGGATGGCCCTGGATACTGTAAAAATAGGCTATGAGCTTAGCTTTAATAAATACTTCTATGAGCCTGCACCATTGCGTTCATTGGAAGAAGTAACCGAAGACATCCTGGCGCTGGAGAAAGAGGGTGATGGTCTGCTGGCTGAAATCTTAAGTTTTTAAGGATGGATATATACGAGGATTATAAGGACAGCGGTGTGTCATGGTTGGGCGAGGTTCCAGAGCACTGGCCGTTGCAACCCGGTTTGGCGATTATGTATGAAAATAAGTCGAAAAATACGGGGATGGTCAGAAACTCTGTACTTTCGCTCAGCTACGGGAAAATCAGAGTGAAAGATGAAAGCGAGTTGCCAGGCCTGGTTCCGGAATCGTTTGAAACCTATCAATTGGTAGATCCAGGAGATTTGATCTTTCGACCAACCGATCTGCAAAATGATAAAACCAGCCTGCGTAGCAGTATATCAGAATTTGAGGGAATAATTACTAACGCTTACTTAAATTTTCGCTTTAAGGATGGAGCCGTGCCAAAATACTACCATTATTTTTTCAGAGCAATCGATAATAATAAGTTGATTTATGGCTTAGGATCTGGCTTACGGCAGAATATCAGTTTCGAAGATTTTAAACGGTTCCCTTTCCCTGTTCCACCCCTCCAAGAACAACAATCCATTGCAGATTTTCTGGATGAAAAAACAGCCAAGATTGATCAGGCGATAGCCATTAAAGAAAAAGAAATCCAACTGCTGAAAGAAAGGCGGCAGATCCTTATTCAGGAATTAGTCACAGGCAAAAAAGTCTGGGATGGCAGCGCCTGGACAGCTCCTGCTGAAACCAAAGATTCAGGCGTGGACTGGATTGGTGAGATTCCTAAGCACTGGGAGGTGAGGAAGTTGAAGTATCTAACAAGAAAAATAGGAAGTGGCATAACTCCTAATGGTGGAGCTTTAAATTATCTGGATAATGGCGTTCCTTTATTGCGAAGTCAAAATGTTCATTTCACCGGCATAGATTGGGAAAAGGTCGCCTACATCTCGCCTGATATCCACCGCCAAATGTCTAACAGTCAAGTGCAATATGGAGATGTCTTGCTAAATATTACAGGGGGATCAATAGGAAGGTGTGCGGTAAATTTTTTGCAAAGTGAAGCTAACGTGAATCAGCACGTATGTATCGTGCGCCCTAACAATGCGATATCTCCAATATTCCTGAACCTTTTACTTTCCTCTGAGCTAGGTCAGGGTCAAATTTGGTATTATCAGCAAGGCGGAGGACGGGAAGGCTTGAATTTCCAAAATCTTAAAAATTTCATTTTCACGTATCCTCCGAGAAATGAACAGCTTGAAATTAGCAGACTTTTCGACATCATTGATACGGAAAATGACAAAGCGATCTCGATAAAAATGAAAGAAATCGAAAAGCTCAAGGAATACAAAACCGTACTGATCAATGATGTAGTGACCGGGAAGCTGCGGGTGCATGCTGGGAGCGGTAAGCAATTAACCAAAGACTTGCTGTATTCATGAGCGTAGTAAAGGAGGAGGTCAGCCTTAGCACCAAAAATCTGCGTGCAGTTCTGTATGAAGTTGAGAATCTGACCATTCCTGAATACCAGAGAATTTATAGTTGGGAAGAGCGGTCTGTTTATCAGTTGTTGGAC
>RDDY01000170.1 GCA_003852805.1 Chryseobacterium sp. | reverse complement strand
GATGAAATAAAAACCTACTTTGCCACAGGCGAAAAACTTGCGCCGCCAACGATGAGAGATCGACTCTTGGCCGTTCAACAGCACGCCGAATGGAGCGTGGAATGGAAAGGAGAGCGCGCGGGTTTGGTAGAAATGCGTCAACATTATTCCAACTACTTCCGCGGCATTCCTCATTTCAAAGAATACCGCACGCGCTTCTTGCAGGTTCTGACCTTGAACGAAATGCGTGAAATAATTGCAGAAACGGCCGATGCTTTTGCGCAGGTTTGATTGCCAACAAAATAAGCTTCAATGAAAATCATCACTTACAATGTCAACGGAATCCGTGCGGCATACAATAAAAATTTTGTGGAATGGTTAAGTGCCGTCCGACCCGATGTGTTGTGCCTTCAGGAAAGCAAAGCCGCCATAGAGCAGATCGATACGGCCAAATTGGAAGATCTCGGCTATCACCACCATTGGCATTGCGCGCAGAAGAAAGGTTACAGCGGAGTGGGCATCGTCTCCAAACAGAAGCCCAAACATGTGGAATACGGCTGCGGGTTGGCAGATTTCGACAACGAAGGCAGAATAATAAGAGCCGATTTTGACGATTTTTCCGTTTTATCGGTTTACGTGCCATCGGCCACCAATATCGATCGGTTGGACTTTAAAATGCAGTTTTGCCATTACCTGCTTGATTATGTGAAAGACCTGAGAACCGAGTTTCCCAACCTTATCATATCGGGAGATTTCAATATTGCTCACAATGAAATCGACATCCACGATCCGGTACGTTTGTCCAAGGTATCGGGCTTTTTGCCGATGGAGCGCGAATGGCTTTCAAAGTTCTTGGACGAGGCCGGAATGGTAGACAGTTTCCGCCATTTCAACAACCAGCCCGGACATTACAGCTGGTGGAGTTATCGTGCCGCCGCACGCGAGCGCAACAAAGGCTGGCGCTTGGATTACAATTTTGTTAGCGACACCTTGCAGCATAAAATGATACGCAGCGTCAAACTGCCCGACGCGCGCCATTCCGACCATTGTCCTGTTTTGACGGAGTTTGACCCGGGCGCAAAATAATTCTGTGGGCGGTGCGGCTATGCTTAATTAAAGCAAAATTTATAAATTGCCTGTCCAATTAAGATATGCAAGCAATCCTTGACCGGTTAAGAACACAAATCCACGAGCATCCGCGTATAAAGGGAAGCTCTTTGGGCAGTGCTACTGTCTGGAAGCGTGCACAGTACGTAATTTTAGCAGATATAATCAACGACGATTTGCAGAACTCCGTTCATCTGCAGGGCGAAAGGCGTTTTACACTGGGCACCAGCATTTCGTTCATAACCTTACAAAGGTTTTTTGAACACCGCACGGAAACCGATACTCAACATGATTTGAGGTTTTTGAAAACCTTAGACAAATTAGCTATTTTTTTGGGTTACAAAGATTTGAATGATTTCATTTTCAAACTGGATGCACCTAACGGCTCTGTTACGGTAACAGCTGAGAAGTCAACGGCAGAACAATTCTTCGACATAGTACGCGGTTATTGCGAGGCTGATTTCGCCTTGCTAAAGGTGCTGCCCGAGGTGGAGTATTCTTCGGTTTTAAAATATGTCTACGACAACTCGCCATTATTCGAGAGGGTTCTGCACTACTACGGCACGTTGGTCAAGAAAAACCTGTTATTGAATACGGTAAACAACCGCTCCAATTATGAACTTTTTGATTTTCAACTGATTGCTGACGAACCTACCATTAAAATTATTTCGACCAGAGAGTTTTGGAATCTTTCGTACTACCAGAGAGATACGCATGAAAAGTTCCTCTATCAGAAAATGAACACCCAAACTTATTTTATAAAAAATATCGGGGACAAATGGAAGATATGGGACAACTACAATCCCAATGCAGGTGACCTGATAAAAGACGTAATAACTCTTTTATAAAAAGACTGCTATCCGGCAGTTGCAGCCCTTTTAGTCAACATGAATAGATACGAGTGGCCTTTTACAGAAACTTGGTTCTGCGCCGGAGCCTGCTGTGCTACACTTCTCGCGAAGTAGAATTACTTCCGTAATACCTTTACAAATGTACAATCATTGATCAGCATGACTGTGCTTTTCTGCGTACACAATTGAACTTAAGTCACTCCTTGTTTCCAACAAAGAAAACTGTGAGCATACAACCCACAGTCTTAAACAACAATCATTTTTTAGTTACCCAATCGCTCAAATTCTTCGGCACTGATTTCGCCCGTACTGATCTTTCTCAGTTCGTCCATATGAGATAAGATACGGCGATCAATGGTAGGATCTATCGGTGTCTGGCGCTGATATCCTCTGTATGCAGAGTTTAGCACCTGATTATAGTAATAAAAGAAGTTATCATCAAATTCTCGTGCGGTAAGATTGTATTCTCCCAAATACCATCCGAGACGAGTAGCAGATCTGCGCTGAGACGGTGTTCCGTGATGATCTGATCCGTTCACGTTATAGTCACCGATTGCAAAAGCAAAGTTGAACCCGGGACCAGCTTGCGCCCACGACGCATTGTAACCATTTGGCCTGCGCATGTAATAACCCGCAAAGCCGTCGGCCTCCAGCTCACCCGCCCGTGCCGTGCGCTCTTTTACTTTGGGAAGACCGTAATAATACTGAAGCTGATGACCCCATTCATGCGCAAGAATCATGGCAGGAACAATCTGACCGTAATTCAGGGCATCGCGGTAGATGGCTTCACCGAAATAGATTTTTCGTGAATAGTAAGAGATGGCGTTGTAGGTGGAATTAGGGCTCACATTATCGTGTACTATGCTTAACGGCACCGCAGCCACTCTCCACAGAGCAGCAATACGGCTGTGCTGGTTATAGATAAAGTTGGTCTGTGTGTTATTCATTATGTATGAATTCAAGTAAGCATTGGGCGACCAATTTCCGTCTACGTAACTGCAAGCCAGATTGTCATCGTCGGGCTGCTCGTCAACCTTTAGATTGGATTGTACTTGCTCTTCTGCGCCGGTAGCCATTTCATCATTGCGGCATGATTGTACCCCCACAAGTGTAGCCGCAAAGGCAGCAAGTAATAATGTTCTTTTCATTGATAGATATTTTGGAATTTGTTTTACCAAAAATATACATCAAAGCAGTGCATGCATAAACATATCTCACTCTTAAATACACTTAACTAATGAAATGGCTACGATTTCACAATATATACAACAATATGTACAATACGATTGCTTGCAATTATTGAAATCTATGCAAATAAAAAAACTGCCCGCAATGGGCAGTTTTTATTTTAAGATGTTTGTTTTGTTTTACGATTGCTCGTCGCCTTCTATCACTTCATAACTTACGGGTGCTGTGCCGTGTCTTACGTCTGCCAAAGCCTCGAACGCCGCTTTGGAAACGTCAAACGCTCTGCCCTTGGTAAACGGTCCGCGGTCATTGATGGTCACGGTCACGCTTTTGCCGTTGCGCAGGTTGGTGAGCTTTACTTTGGTGCCGAATGGCAGGGTGCGGTTGGCCGCTGTAAGTTTTGAGTTGTCGAAGACATCGCCGCTGGCAGTCTTTCTGCCGTTGAATTTGTCGTGGTAATACGATACAATTGTCGTTTCTTCGTTATCTGTGGCATTTATTTTGAAAGAACTCGTAATGAGCACTGTCAATGAAACGATAACGGTTAGAATTGCTCTGTACATAAATCTTGTTTAAGGATTTCGGAGAGCAAAATTATAGTCGTAGAACAATTTCGACAGAGCTAATTCTTAAATTCTGTTAAAATTACGTTAACATATTCATAACAATAGCTGTCAAGCGCCTGTTTATGGGAAACGACAGCGGTTGTTAAAAAGTGTTAAATACAGCATGTTCCTGTTAACAAAATTAACGGTGTTTTATCATGTTTAATTGCAAGGCGCTGTTAATCAGATCATAACAAGCTCCCCAATTAAATCATAGTCTTCCGCAGCCGTGATCCTTACTTCTACAAAATCACCCGGGCTCAAGTAAGTATCCTTTGCCGAAACAAGCACGGTATTGTCCACATCAGGCGAGTCGAACTCGGTGCGGCCCACAAAATATTCGCCTTCTTTGCGATCGAAAATGCAACGGTAGGTTTTGCCCACTTTTTCCTGATTCTTTTCCCAAGAGATCTGTTGCTGGATTTCCATGATTTCTTTCACACGTCTTTGCTTTACCTCAGCAGGTACGTCATCAACCAATGCGTAAGCGCCTGTGTTTTCCTCGTGCGAATAGGTGAAACAACCCAAGCGATCAAAACGTTGGGCTTTAACCCAATTCTTCAGTTCCTCAAAATGCTCTTCGGTCTCGCCGGGGAAACCCACGATGAGCGTTGTGCGGATGGCCATATCGGGAACCTCGGCACGGAATTTCTGTAGCAAAGCGTTCGTTTTCTCGTAAGTGGTACCGCGCTTCATTGCTTTCAAAATATCGTTGCTGATGTGTTGAAGCGGAATATCGATATAGTTGCAGATTTTCTTTTCGTCGCGGATCAGCTGCAATACTTCTTCAGGGAAGCCTGTGGGGAATGCATAATGAAGTCGAATCCATTCGATACCGTCTACCTTTACCAACTCTCTTAACAAATCTGCCAATGCACGCTTCTTATAAAGATCTAAGCCATAGAATGTCAAATCTTGCGCAATCAGTATCAGTTCTTTCACTCCGCCTTTGGCCAGCTTCTGAGCTTCTTTTACCAA
>RDDY01000076.1 GCA_003852805.1 Chryseobacterium sp. | reverse complement strand
ACCTTGTTAAAGATTTTCGGGATCGGTTGAAAAAACTCCACCGCTTCATCCACGGTCATCTCCAACACATCGGAAATCGATTTGCCTTTGTACCGGACTTCCAGCGTTTCGCGGTTGAAGCGCTTGCCGTTACAGGTTTCGCAGTGCACGTAGACATCGGGCAAAAAGTTCATCTCGATGGTTTTCAAACCGGCACCCTGACAGGTTTCGCAGCGGCCGCCTTTGACATTGAATGAAAAACGCCCGGGCTTGTAGCCTCGGATTTTCGACTCGGGCAATTCTGCGAATAGATTTCGGATATCGGTAAACACGCCCGTGTAAGTCGCAGGATTCGATCTGGGCGTACGGCCGATCGGTGACTGATCTACATCCACGATTTTATCGATGTTATCGATTCCGTCGATGCTTTTGTACGGAAGCGGCTCTTGAACGCTTCGGTAGAAATGACGGTTCAAGATCGGGTACAATGTGCCGTTGATGAGCGACGACTTTCCGCTGCCGCTGATCCCCGTAACCACCACGAGCTTGCCCAGCGGAACCTCGAGCGTAACATTTTTCAAGTTGTGGCCCGTTGCGCCTTTCAACACAATGGATTTACCATTTCCCGAGCGGCGCGTTTCCGGCACCTGAATTTCGCGCTTGCCGTTGAGGTAATCTGCTGTGATGGTATCGGCGTTTTTGAGATCGTTTGGATCGCCTTGCCATAAGACTTCGCCGCCGAATTTGCCCGCACGCGGACCGATATCCAATACATGGTCTGCCTCCAAGATCATATCCTTATCGTGCTCTACCACAAGAACCGAATTGCCGATGTCACGCAGGTTTTTCAATGAATTGATCAGCCTTTCGTTATCGCGTTGGTGCAGACCGATCGACGGTTCGTCCAAGATATACAACACATTTACGAGTTGCGAGCCGATCTGCGTGGCCAAACGGATGCGCTGAGATTCTCCGCCCGAAAGCGTCCTCGTCGCGCGGCTCAGACTCAGATAATCCAGACCGACATCCAATAAAAACTGAAGCCGAGTGGAGATTTCTTTGAGAATTTCGTGCGCGATGATTCGGTTCTTTTCAGAGAATTTGCCGTCGATGCTGTTGATCCATTCCTTCAAATCAGCCAAAGACAAAGCCGAGACTTCAGCAATGTTTTTACCGTCGATAAGGAAGCTCAAACTTTGCCGGCGCAGGCGCGTTCCCTCACAGGTCGGGCAGATTTCATCGGTCGTGAAATGGCGTTCTACAAGCGTTGCATCATAGTTTTCTCGGTCCTCCACCATTTCCTCCAAAATAGCAACCAAGCCGTCGAAGTTTATCCTGACTTTTTTACTGATGCCCGCGTGTTTCAGCTTTGTGTTTATTTCTTTGTGGAGGCCGTAAAAAATATAATTGCGAACTTCGTCGGGAATATCCTGATAAGGCGTCGAAAGGCTGTAACCAAACGCTTCGAGAATGGTAGCAATCTGGTTGAGCAACCATTTGTTGGAACGGATGTTCTCCAGCGGCAACAGTGCACCTTGTTTGATGGAAAGCTTCGGGTTTTCCACCATATAATCAGGGTTGACTTTTTTGATGATGCCCAAACCTTTGCACGTGGGACAACTGCCTTTGGGCGAGTTGAAAGAAAAGGTGTTCGGTTCCGGCAACGGCATGGATTCGCCTGTATCGGCATCCATCAGATTCTTGCTAAAATAGCGGATCTCGCTCTCACCGAACCTTTGCACCAGAATGGTACCCTCGCCCAATTGCAATGCCGTTCTTACCGATTTCTCCATCCGACTCTCGGACGCGGTTTCGCCGATGATCCAACGGTCCACCACCACCTCGATGTCGTGTGTTTTATAACGATCGAGTTTCAAGTCGGGTTCAATGTCGATCAATTCTCCGTCCACGCGTGCCTGGCTGTAGCCTTTTCTGGCCAACTGCACAAACAGCTCGCGGTAATGGCCCTTGCGCGAGCGCACCACAGGCGCCAGCAACAACAGTTTTTCGCCGGCGTACTCTTGACGAATGGTCTCCAGAATTTGCTCCTCGCTGTAGCCCGACATTTTCTTGCCGCTTGCCGAGGAGTAAGCATCGGAAACGCGCGCGTACAAAAGACGCAGGAAGTCATACAACTCGGTCACCGTGCCCACCGTAGAGCGCGGATTCTTGGATGTGGTTTTCTGCTCGATGGCAATTACAGGCGAAAGACCTTCAATCTTGTCGACATCGGGGCGCTCCAAGCCGCCGAGAAATTGACGCGCATACGCCGAGAAGGTTTCTATATAGCGGCGCTGCCCTTCGGCAAAAATGGTATCAAACGCTAAAGATGATTTTCCGCTGCCCGAAAGGCCGGTAATAACAACCAGTTCATTGCGCGGAATTTTTACAGTTATATCTTTTAAATTGTGCTCTCTAGCACCGTATATTTCAATCAGATCCGGATTCTGCATAAGTGTGCAAAGATACGGATTATCGGACTTATAACATATTTTCTCACAGCGCAGTAGCGTTCAAATCGGTGATGATAAAGAGCGCAGGGAAAACAGCTTTACGAACAGGGCAGCCTAAAATTTACGAATAAAAACAAAGCGCTCGGAGATTATTTATAATAATTTGTAACCTTCTGCCGTTCGTCATCGTATATATGAGTGTAGCCCTTTAGACAGGCTTTAAAAATTGTATGAGACAGCTTAAAATAACAAAGCAGGTAACCAACAGAGAGACGGCATCTTTGGACAAATACCTGCAAGAAATCGGTAAAGTAGAATTGATCACTGCTGATGAAGAGGTGGAACTGGCCCAGCGCATTCGCGCCGGAGATCGTGCAGCCTTGGAAAAACTGATCAAAGCCAACCTTCGTTTCGTGGTGTCGGTTTCCAAGCAATACCAAAACCAAGGGCTTTCCCTACCCGACCTTATTAATGAGGGCAACTTGGGACTGATGAAAGCAGCGAAGCGTTACGACGAGACCCGCGGTTTCAAATTCATTTCTTACGCCGTCTGGTGGATTCGTCAATCCATTCTCCAGGCATTGGCAGAACAATCGAGAATTGTTCGTCTGCCTTTGAACAAGATCGGTTCCATCAACAAGATCAACAAAGCCTATGCTCACCTGGAGCAAGAGAACGAGCGTCCGCCTTCGCCCGAAGAACTCGCCGAGGTTTTGGACATGAGCGAGGACGACATCAAAGAATCGATGAAAAACAGCGGCCGTCACCTTTCGATGGATGCGCCGTTGGTGGAAGGTGAAGACTCCAACCTGTACGATGTTTTGCGTTCCGGCGAATCCCCGTCGCCCGATAAAGACCTGATGTTGGAATCCCTGCAAATCGAGATTGAGCGTGCGCTGAGCACATTGACGCCGCGCGAGGCCGACTTGGTTCGTCTGTATTTCGGATTGAACGGCAAGCATCCGATGACGCTGGAAGAGATTGGCGAAACCTTTGACCTGACGCGTGAACGTGTCCGCCAAATCAAAGAAAAAGCGATCAAGCGTTTGAAACACAATTCAAGAAGCAAGATTCTTAAATCTTACTTGGGCAAATAACAAAAGCAGCTTCGGCTGCTTTTTTCATATAACGATATTCCTGTAAATATTTATGAAACAGAAGCTTATAGCACCGTCGGTTTTGTCGGCAGACTTTGGAAACCTGCAACGCGACATAGAAATGATAAACAACAGCAGCGGCGACTGGTTCCATGTGGATGTGATGGACGGACGCTTTGTACCGAATATTTCTTTCGGTTTCCCCGTCCTGAAAACCGTGAAACAGCACGCCAAAAAATTCATCGACGTTCATCTGATGATTGTAGAGCCCGAAAAATACATCGATCAATTTGTGGATGCCGGGGCAGATTTGGTTTCCATTCATTATGAAGCTTCTACGCATTTACATAGAAGTTTGTATCAAATAAAAGACAGAGGCGCCAAGGCCGGTGTGGTGCTCAATCCGGCGACGCCCGTCTCACTGCTGCAAGATATCATCACCGATGCAGACCTGGTCTTGCTGATGAGCGTAAATCCCGGCTTCGGCGGACAAAGTTTTATCGAAAACACCTACCGCAAGCTGGAAGAACTAAAGAACCTTATTGGCAGTAGGAACGCTTCTGCCCTTATCCAAATAGATGGCGGCGTCAACGCAGACAATGCCAGGCTACTGTTCAGCGCAGGCGCAGATGTATTGGTGGCAGGCAATGCAGTTTTCTCGGCCGACGACCCAATGGCAATGATCAGCCGATTAAAATCTTAAACAAAAAGGTTCGGAATAAATTCCGAACCTTTTTTATTGTTTTGATTTTTCTTTAGAAAATCTCTCTTCCCGCAAAGTGGAAATCTGCTTCTATACGAGCGTTCTCATCTGAGTCGGAACCGTGAACCGCGTTCTCGCCTACAGATCTGGCGAACATTTTTCTGATGGTTCCTTCCGCTGCTTCGGCAGGGTTGGTGGCACCGATCAGTTTACGGAAATCTTCTACCGCATTTTCCTTTTCCAATACCGCAGCTACAATCGGTCCTGAAGACATAAATTCTGTCAACTCGCCGTAGAAAGGTCTTTCGGCGTGCACTTCGTAGAATTTTTTGGCGTCTGCCATAGTCAGTTGCGTCAGTTTCAAAGCTTTTATTTTGAAGCCCGCTTCTGTGATTTTGCCAAGGATGGCACCGATATGTCCGTCAGCTACAGCGTCGGGCTTAATCATGGTAAAAGTGATGTTCGACATTTTTATATACAATTTTTAGGG
>RDDY01000304.1 GCA_003852805.1 Chryseobacterium sp. | reverse complement strand
GATCATAGAACCGCTGAACGGTTACCGCCTGAAAGAAAAGCAACCGGACAATTTGGGCGAGTTCACCGTTCCCATCGGCAAAGTGGAAGTTACCAAAGAAGGAAGCGATGTCACGCTTGTCACTTATGGTTCAACTTGGAGACTGGTGATGCAGGCTGCGGAAGAATTGGCGCAAATCGGTATCTCGGCGGAAGTGATCGATGTACAATCGCTGATTCCGTTTGACCTTGATCATAAAATTGCCGAGAGCTTAGAGAAAACCAGCCGCTTGGTGGTAATAGACGAAGATGTGGAAGGCGGCGCGTCGGCGTTCATCCTTCAGCAGGTCCTGGAAAAACAGAATGCGTTCCGTCTGTTGGATTCTGATCCGATGACCTTGTCGGCCAAGAACCACCGTCCTGCCTATGCTTCCGACGGCGATTATTTCTCCAAACCTTCGGTAGACGATATGGTGGAGAAGGTATATGAAATGTTCCATGAACTTAATCCCGATGCTTATCCGTCAATCTGAGAAAGCATTGAAACACACTAAAAGAGGCAGCCTTAGGGTTTGCCTCCTTTGATGTAAAGCCTGAAAAAAATCCTTAAATTCGCATTAAATTTTTATCAATGAACTACGATATTATTGTAATAGGCAGCGGCCCCGGCGGCTATGTAACTGCCATCAGAGCTGCTCAACTGGGTTTCAAGACCGCAATTATCGAGAAAGAAAACTTAGGAGGTATTTGCCTTAACTGGGGATGTATTCCGACGAAGGCGTTGCTGAAATCGGCACAGGTTTTCAAATACATGAACCACGCAGAAGATTTCGGACTCAATAAAGTAGATGCAGGTTTTGAATTTTCCAATGTGATCGACAGAAGCCGCGGCGTTGCCAACAAGATGAGCAAGGGTATCGAGTTCTTGATGAAGAAAAACAAGATAGATATTATCTTCGGGACGGCGAAAGTCCTAAAGGGCAAAAAAGTTTCCGTGACCGATAAAGACGGAAAAGCCACCGAATACAAAGGCGAGCACATCATCATCGCCACCGGTGCGCGCTCAAGAGAATTGCCAAACCTGCCGCAAGACGGTAAAAAGGTTATCGGCTACCGTCAAGCGCTGAACCTGCCCGAACAACCAAAATCCATGATTGTTGTAGGTTCCGGAGCCATCGGTGTTGAGTTCGCGTACTTCTACGCAACTATGGGCACCAAAGTAACCGTGGTAGAATTTATGCCGAACATCGTTCCGGTGGAAGATGAAGAAGTTTCCAAGCATTTGGAAAAATCGCTGAAGAAAGCCGGTATTGAAATAATGACCAACTCTTCCGTGGAAAGTGTAGATACAACCGGTGCAGGCGTTAAGGCAAAAGTGAAAACCGCAAAAGGCGAGGTTACCTTGGAAGCCGATATCGTTCTTTCGGCTGTCGGTATTGCTGCCAATATAGAAAACATCGGCTTAGAAGAGGTCGGCATCAAAACCGAGAAAGGCCGCGTTCAGGTCAACGAATGGTACCAAACCTCTGTTCCGGGCTATTACGCTATCGGTGACATCATCCCGACTCAAGCATTGGCGCATGTGGCGTCCGCAGAGGGAATTACCTGCGTAGAAAAGATCAAAGGCCTGCACACCGAGAAAATGGATTATGGCAACATCCCCGGTTGTACGTACTGCTATCCCGAGGTTGCTTCTGTGGGACTTACCGAGAAGCAAGCAAAGGAAAAAGGGTACGATATCAAAGTCGGCAAGTTCCCGTTCAGCGCGAGCGGAAAGGCTACGGCAAACGGCGACACCGATGGTTTTGTTAAAGTAATCTTCGATGCCAAATACGGTGAATGGCTGGGCTGCCACATGATCGGTACCGGCGTGACCGAAATGATTGCCGAAGCGGTTGTAGCGCGTAAGCTGGAAACCACAGGGCACGAAATACTGAAATCTGTTCATCCGCACCCGACCTTATCCGAGGCGGTGATGGAAGCCGTTGCCGCAGCGTACGGCGAAGTGATCCACATATAACAGACGATTTACACAATACAAAAAGAGAAGCTTTTAAGCTTCTCTTTTTTATTTAGAAAATGTACTTCGGATAGATGATTGCGGCGACAATCAAGGCGGCAAATACCGCCAAGCTGACGGCGCCTGAAGCCATATCCTTGATCTTTCCGACGCGCGGATCAAATTCCGGATGCACCAAATCGCAGATTTTTTCTATGCAAGTGTTCAAGGCTTCTGCCACCAAAACCATCAGCGCAGACGCAATCAACAATGCCACCTCTATCGGTTGCGGACGAAAAAAACCTATGAATAAAAGGTTGGCGAGCAGTCCGCCAAGCTCGATCAAAAAGTTCCGCTCTCCGCGCATCAAGAAGAATAAACCGTTAAAAGCGTGCATGAAGCTTTTGTGCAAAGGCGGTTTTCTCATTTCCAATAATTGTCGATAAGATAGATCAATTGAGCCATGACGGTGGCGCCCAACAACAGTTCTCTGCGGTTGACGGCTTCAAAAACATCACTGTGCGAATGGTGTAGGTCAAAATAACGCTGACTGTCGGGCTGCAATCCGGCCAAGGGAACATTCAGTTTTTGCAGCGGATTGATATCCGCTCCGGCGTAGCCTTTCTCAATTCTGTATACGCCGTAAGGAACAAATAGCGGTTGCCAACTTTGCACTTGCTTTATCTTGGCGTCGTCCATATTGAGTCCGAAACCGCGCGGCGAATAACCTCCCGTATCGCTTTCAATGGCGAATACATGTCGCTCGCTGCTCTTGGCCACGTAGTCGGCGTATGCCTTGCCACCACGGGTGCCGTTCTCCTCGTTGGCAAATAATACGGCGCGGATGGTGTGTTTATTTTTTAAACCGGTTTGTTTGAACAAGCGCAGCACTTCAATGCTTTGTACAACGCCGGCACCGTCGTCCTGAGCGCCTTCGCCCACATCCCAAGAGTCCAAATGTCCGCCAACCACAATAACGCCGTTTTCCGTTCCTGCAATCTCACCGATGACGGAGAAACTATCTTGGTCGTCTCTCATACCGCAGTTGGATACCAGCTTGGCGTAAATTTTTTGTTTGGCCGAAAGTCTTTGCAATTCATCTGCTGTTTTGGGGCCGATAGCCACCGCCGGAATTTTGGGATAAGCGGCATCATAGCTCATGGCTCCGGTGTGCGGAACATCGTCAGGCGCGGTGGAAATTGAACGAACCAATACTGCGCGTCCACCCCGCTTTGCAACCAGGGATGCGGTGCCGTATCGGTATCTTCCCGCATCCCCGTAGGCTTCGCCGGTTTCAATCAACTCTTGCTTCATCGGATAGTTGAACAGCACAATTTTGCCCTTGATCTGTGCATCGGTCAGTTTATCGAATTCATCAAAGTCTCTTACAACAATTACCTCAGCTTCCACGACTTTTCCATTGGTGCCTTCTGAATTGCCCAGAGATAACATCGGGATCGATTGCCAAGTGCCGTTTCCTGTTTTGGTCTGCAAAGATTCTTCGCCACGCACCCAAACCGGGACTTTCACAGGTTGCAGCCATACGCGGTCGGCGCCTGCCTCTTTCAGTTTGGCTTCGGCCCACTTCACGGCTTTACTGTAACCTTCGGAGCCGCTCAGTCGGTGGCCTACCTGCTTGGTGAGTTGATAGAGGTCGTTGTAACCTTCGCCTTTGGTCATGATGTGATCGGCAATTTTGCGCATCGCCACAGAATCCGATTTATAATCTTGACCGAACAAAAAACCGCTCAAAACGAGCGGCAAAAAGAATAGTTTCTTCATAAACTGTTTTACCTAATTTATTCTAAAAGTAGAGAAAAAATCGGAATCAATGCTTCATATCGTACATTACCAGAGCGGTAAGCAGTTTCGGCTCAATGTAAGTCGACTTCGGCGGCATCTTCAATTGCAGATCTGAGATCTGCACAAAGTCATTGAAACTGACCGGATAGAGTCCGAAGCCCGCCACAAAATCGCCGCTGTCCACTTGGTCTTTCATCGCCATAATTCCGTCGATGGTAGAGGTTCCTCTTATATAACTGAGTTTCTTGCTGAGCTTTACATTGTCGATTCCCAAAACAGGTTTCAGGATGAGTTTTTCCAGCAAGTGATAATCCAAGTTCTCCAGCGCATCTGCTTTTGAGCGAAGATCATGCTTCACATGCAGGCTGTAAAACTTGCCGCCCATATAAAGTGATATATGAAACTTTTGCGACGGATAATACGGAGTTTCTCCTTTCTCATGGATCAGGAAATACTCACCGAGACGGTCCAAAAACTGCTGTTCCGTCAAGCCGTTAAGATCTCGGATCAATCGATTATAATCATGAATTTTGATCGACTGGTTGGAGACGATGAAACTGAAAATATAATTGTAGGGTTCAAGACCCGTGTGCTTTTTCAGTTTCTCCCGACGGTTGCGCGCATTGAGCGCCACAGAGCCGATGCGGTGGTGGCCGTCGGCGATATAGAAAGAATCGACCTGATCCAAGACTTCTTTAAACTGCGCCAACTTCAGGCGGTTTTCAATCCTCCAAATCTTGTGACGAGTGCCGTTCTCGCAAACGAAATTGATGACGGGCACGCTTTTTTCTTCGTGGTTCATCAGCAGCTCGATCTTCGGGTTGGCAGGGTAAGTCAGCAATACGGGCTCGGCTTGCACATGGACTTTTTCCAGCGCTTGCGCCAACCGTTCTTTTTTCTCGGTCAGTGTAGACTCGTGCTTTTTAATTTTACCGTTCAAAAAA
>RDDY01000375.1 GCA_003852805.1 Chryseobacterium sp. | reverse complement strand
GGAAGTAACGGTCCTTCCCGCCACGCTTCATGGCCGAGAGCGAGCCCATGCCTTGCAAAAAGATTCCAAAATGGTGCGCATCACCGGCAGCGGTTTGAAAGAATCGCATCCGCATGATGTGATCATCACTCAGGAAGCGCCGAACTATTCGCTTTAATAAAACCTGATTATACAGAAACAGCGGCCAAGCGGTCGCTGTTTTTCTTACTAGGAGTTTACGAATATTCTTTGACCTGGTAAAAGATCCGATGGCTTCCATTGGAACTCTCATAAATTCTGAATTTTGGCAGAGTTATAAGAAGCCTATCAAGCTAACTCGACGATAATAATTAAATAACGGTTTACATTTTCGCTGCAACACCGACGACAATTTACTGTAACTTTAATTAGATAAAGTTCGCGGTTATGAAAACAGTCGATGGAAACAAAGTAGCAAAGATCACAATGCTTTTTTGGCTGATGAAAATTGTGGCAACTACACTGGGTGAGACGCTGGGAGATTTCATCTCCATGACTCTCAACTTAGGATATGCCGTCGGGATTCTTATCACATTTGCATTTTTCCTGATGGCACTTGCCCTGCAACTCACAAGAAAGATCTACGTTCCTCCGCTTTATTGGTTGGTGATTATCAGCACAACCACGTTGGGTACCGAAATATCGGATTTCATAGACAGGAGTTTGCACTTGGGTTATCCTGCAGGAACGGCATTATTACTGACGTGTTTGGCTGCCACATTATTTCTATGGTGGCGCAGATACGGGAATTTAGAAGTTTTCCCGATTTTCCGTCCGAGCAAGGAACTTCTTTATTGGACAGCCATTCTATTCTCAAACAGTCTGGGCACTGCTTTTGGAGACTTCTTGGGCGATTATTTCGGTTTAAGTTATTTGGACGGTGCTATGGTTACAGGCAGTGTGATTATTCTTGTTATCCTTCTTCATTATTTTACAGGCATCAATCACGTACTGTTGTTTTGGGTAGCTTTTATCTTTACTCGTCCGTTTGGTGCCACCTTCGGAGATTTCTTGACCAAACCTCTCGCAAAAGGTGGCTTAGATTTAGGAACTATGAATGCTTCCTTAGTTTCGATCGCGCTGATTGGCTTTTTGCTTTTGCTCGAAAGCAGGCGTCACAAGAAGCAACTCTCTTAAAAGCTCTGCCAGAACTCTGAATTTTGACAGAGTTAAAAATAAAACTCCCTGACGCGACATTAGTCACAACAGGGAGTTCAATAAAACTAAGCTGTCAATCTAAGCCATTTCCTCCTCTCTCACGGGAGCGCCGGAAAGAATGGATTCGTCTTGGATATCGTCAAAACGTTGGAAGTTGGTGTGGAATGCCTTAGCCAAAGCTTTTGCGCTTTCCGTATATTTCTCATAGCTGCTCCAGCTGTTTTGCGGCAACAAGATACTGTCGTCTTCCAGAGCGCCGTTGCTCGCCGTCGGGACCTGCACCTTGAACACAGGGCTTTGCTTGTATTCTACATTATCCAGCTGTCCGTTCAGCGCGGCAGAGATAAGCGCACGGGTATCTTTCAAGCTCATACGCTTCATGCTGCCGTTAAAACCGGTGTTCACCAGCCATACACGCGCGCCTGAAGAATTGATCTTTTCGCTCAGCATCTTGCCGTACTCTGTCGGGTGAAGAGGCATGAAGGCCGCACCGAAACACACAGAGAATGTGGTCTGCGGTTCTACCACGCCTACCTCGGTGCCTGCTACTTTAGAAGTGTAACCCGAGATAAAATGGTAAGCAGCCTGCTCAGGCGTCAGTCGAGAGATCGGAGGCAAAACCCCGAATGCATCAAAGGTCAGGAAGAAGATGTCTCTCGGATTCTCGCCCACAGACGGAACCTGAATATTGTTGATGAAATCAATCGGATAGCTCACACGCGTGTTCGGCGTCTTCGCGTCGCTTTCATAATCCACTTCCTTCGTCCCTTCTTTGAAGGTTACGTTTTCCAAAATAGCACCGGGCTTCACGGCTCCGTAGATATCCGGTTCTTTCTCGGCAGACAGATCGATAACTTTGGCGTAGCATCCTCCCTCAATGTTGAAGACGGTGTTCTCGGGTGTCCAGCCGTGCTCATCATCGCCGATCAGTTTTCTTTCAGGATCTGCAGACAAGGTAGTTTTACCTGTTCCGGACAGACCGAAGAACAGCGCGGTCTTGCCGTCTTTGCCCACGTTGGCCGAGCAGTGCATTGGCAGCACATTTTCGTTTACAGGCAGGGTAAAATTAAGTGCGGAGAAAATCCCTTTTTTCATTTCGCCGGTGTACGCGGAGCCACCGATCAGGGCAATCTTTCTTTTGAAATTCAGAATAGAAAAATTGTGCTGACGGGTGCCGTCTCTCTCCGGGTCTGCCATGAAGCTTGGGATACACAGGATCAACCAATCGGTCTCGCCGAAATTTGCCAACTCTTCCGCCGTAGGACGGATGAACATATTGTATACAAACTGATTGGACCACGGATATTCCGTAACCGCAGTAATCTTGATCTGGTATTTTTTATCTGCAATGGCAAAAGCCTCGCGCGCGTACAGCTGCTTCTCTGCTGCATAGGCCGCCACCCTGTCGTACAATGCGTCGAATTTGTCACTGTCGAAAGGCAAATTCACTTTCCCGTCCCACCATACGCGGTCGGCGGTAACCTCATCTTTTACAATGAAGCGATCCTTAGGCGAGCGACCGGTAAACTCACCTGTATCCACCGCCAGTGCTCCGGATTCTGCCAAGACACCTTGACCGTTTTGTAACGTCTCCTGCACCAGTTCTTCCGGCGAGAGTTGCCACTTTACGTTGTCTGTTTTGATTCCAAATTTCTCTAATGATCTCATAATTACTTTTTCAAAAGTGTAAGTTAATAATTTTAAGCTTGGCGAAAACAATGACTTTGGTCACATGGCTTTTCTAAAACAATACATTTTAACGCATTGATTATGTGCAAACTATGTCATCATAACCGAAAACAGAAGCAAAGCCGCGCTCTTGGAAATAGTTTTTCCAATCTCTGAATTTTTGGGTCAACACAAAGTCTCCGCCCCAAGCGCCAAGACTTTTGAAAAAGACAGGCGCGTCGGCGAAATATTTTTCCTTTACGGTCGGCATTTTTAAAAAGCTGCTCAGTATATCCTCATGACGCAGCATCAACGCGGAAAATTTTTCCGAATCGTCGCAAGAAACAAGTGCGGCAGTAATGTCTGAAATTTCGCCGATCAATGTGCCCGACTTTTGCATCGAGCGATAGTGGGTGATCCCGTCGCGCGAATCTTGC
Organism: Chryseobacterium sp.; assembly: GCA_003852805.1. Classification (GTDB taxonomy): domain Bacteria; phylum Bacteroidota; class Bacteroidia; order Flavobacteriales; family Weeksellaceae; genus Elizabethkingia. The sequence continues at coordinate 1,486 of RDDY01000375.1, read as the reverse complement.
TTACGGTTCAGGTGCAGCAACAACAGTTCATCCATAAACGGCGGCCTAAAATCGAGCGGTTGAATCTCGCGCTGTCGGCCATTCCGATACAACAGTGCAGACTGCTCCATCGCGACGGCTACATCATAACCGCTGCCGCCCAAACATAGCTCATTCAACCCATACGGATCTGCGCCTGTCCACTTTGCCAAATTTGCCATCAGGGTAGAACTGCTCCCCAAGCCGTAATCTGCCTGAAACTCCACATGAGCCTGCAAATAATAATCGGCTTGGGACGAGAAAAAAGCGGGAACGAGGCCTGACAAATGCCGAAGAACGCTCAAAATAAAATTGGCGGCCGGCTGTAGATCGGTCGAAATGATTCTCCACTCCCGGTAATCTATTTCGCAACGCAACCAGTCTTGGTTTTCTCGCCTTGTCTCCCAGTAGATTCTGCAGTTTCCATCATCTACTTTTCTGTGGATCAACGTCTGTCCCGCGCGTGTGGGCACGGCTAGCGCAAGGGCGCCGTCCAGCACGGCATACTCGCCGCTCAGCAGTAATTTCCCCGGAGAAAAGATCAGCTGTTGATTCGTCATTTTATGAAAAAAGGCACTCGCGGTGCCTTTGTATATTTTTCTGTATCAGGATTAAACGGCGGAAGAAGTCTCTACCGAAGAATCGATTTTCTTGATCAAGCCTTGCAGTGTCTTGCCCGGGCCGACTTCCACAAATCTTGTGGCGCCGTCGGCAATCATATTGCGTACACTCTGCGTCCATTTTACAGGACCCGTCAGTTGTGCGATCAGGTTCTTTTTGATCTCTTCTGGATCGGAAACCGCCCTGGTGGTAATATTCTGATAAACCGGCATCAACGGCTTGCTGAATTTGGTATTCTCGATAGCCGAAGCCAGTTCTTCTTGCGCCGGCTGCATCAGCGGCGAATGGAACGCTCCGTTCACCGGCAAGATCAGTGCGCGCTTGGCGCCCGCGGCTTTCATGGTTTCGCAGGCTTTTTCCACCGCTTCGGTTTCGCCCGAAATCACCAGCTGGCCGGGGCAGTTGTAATTTGCCGGCACCACAATACCTTCGGTTTGCTCACAGATTTCTTCCACCTTGCCGTCTTCCAAACCCAAGATGGCAGCCATGGACGAGGGGCGAGCGTCGCAGGCATTCTGCATGGCCTGCGCACGCTTGGATACCAAACGCAGTCCGTCATCAAACGACAGAACGCCGTTAGCCACCAACGCAGAGAATTCGCCCAATGAGTGCCCGGCTACCATACCGGCACCCAATGCGTCAATTGCTTTTACACAGGCCACTGAATGGATGAAAATGGCAGGCTGGGTCACGCGGGTTTTCTTCAGGTCTTCTTCGGAGCCTTTGAACATGATGGAAAGAATATCGAATCCCAAAATATCATTGGCCGACTCCATCAGATCTTTTATATCTCTTCTGCTTTCAAAAAGGTCAAGGCCCATGCCCACATACTGCGAGCCCTGACCGG
>RDDY01000009.1 GCA_003852805.1 Chryseobacterium sp. | reverse complement strand
CATAAACGGAATGACGGGGTTGCATACGCTGATGACACTGCTGTTCCTGCTGTATATCAACAGGTATATGTTCTCGCCCAACCGAAGCCTCTCCACCATGGTCAGCACCGTTTCTGCGCCGTAGACGGTAAGGAATAAAATCCATTTAAAATTTCCTGTCTCGCGGACGAGCAACCCCAGCAAAGCGAGCACCCAAAAGCCCAAAGCCATGCTGCCGATATCGCCGATGAAGCATTTGGCATTTTTGCGAAAGTTGAAAAACAGAAACACAACGGTGGCCAGAATGGGATAAACGATAAAGCGCGCATCTACAAACTCATACATATACCTGTTGATGTACAGCAGGAACAGCAGTGTCATCAGCGTATGCAACCCCGTCATTCCGTTTATGCCGTCCATAAAGTTATAGGCGTTCAGAATGCCTACCGCCAAGATGTACAATAAAGGAATGGTCCACATAGGAAGTGAGAACGCGCCGAAAAAATAGAAAAGACACGACACGGACAGGGCCTGTACAAACAGCCGGATCGGTGGGGGAATATTGGCCAAGTCGTCCACAAAGCTCACTATGCAAACCAAAAGCAGCCCGATGCTGAAGGCAACCACAGGCTGCTGTGCGAACAAACCCGGATGAAACAGCAATAAACATATATAGGCTATCGGGACAATAACGCCGCCGCCGCGAATGGTTACCCGCTGATGTGAACTCCGAATGCCGGGTTCATCTGCAATGCCGTATCTCTCGGCAATTTTGAAATAAAGATGAATCGCAACAATAAGTATGAGGACTACACCTGCGTATTCCATTAATTCTTTTTAAAGGTATTAAAACTTGCTACCATGCTACTTTCCGTATTGTCAGGCATATTTGTGATGTTCAATGCAGCTTTGATTTTTCGGTTGCACACCACGTAATCCTCTGTTAATTTCTTTAACCTTTCGGAGTTCAAAGGTAGTTTAAAAATATCGCCCAAGCGCGCAGCACCGCGAACAACTTTTGGCGGCACCTTCATAAAACTAACTTTTTTTGACGCGTGTTCCGCCATAAGCTGCATCAACTTATTTGTGGATAACGCATCGTCATCGGCAATATTATAAATTCCGGACGGAACCGTTCTGTCACCAACGATTCTATGCAGAATATAACACAGATTGCCGATGCCGGCAAACGACCTTTTGTTCTCGAAAGCGGCCAGCGGCCAAAGCAGACCTTTTGCCCCCCACGAGTACAGCAAATCGAGGTTTCCTTTGCTGCCTGCGCCGTATATCGCGCAAGGACGCAAAATAATAAGCCTTTTCGACGGAGGCAAGGGTTTTGAGAGCAAATATTCTTCAGCAGCCCGTTTGGATCTTCCGTAGGCTGTTGTCGGTTGCGCCGGATGCTCCTCTGTCAATGGCCCGTCGACTGCGTCTGCCACCGCTTTGACACTGGAAAAATAAATAAAATCTCGGATATTGCCCGCTAAAAATCGGTCGAATAATTTTGCGGTCAGGTCGGTATTTGTGCTGAAGTATTCCTGCTCATCTGCCAAGTCTGCAGTGTCATGTGCTTTACCCGCCAAATGAATCAATGCTTGCGCCTCGCCCGGGAGCTGCCAATCTTCATCGCGCAGGTTTATGCTCTCGCACTCTACTCCTTCACGAAGCAAATAACGCGATAGATTTGTCCCGACAAAGCCGCTCGCACCGGTCAAGACCACCTTCACGTCCGCAGTATTTTTTCGAGTTCATCTATACAACCGGAAAGAGTGAAATGGTCTTCAAAATATTTCCTGCTGTTTTTTCCCATTTGCGTAAGCGTGTCGGGCGCAAGCTTCGAGAGTTTTTGTACCGCAGCGGCAAGCGCATGGAAATCGCCCGCCGGAACAGATATGCCGTTACCGGCCTCGTTTATGATGTCGGCGCCCTCGCCGTTCAGCATGACAACGATGGGTTTGCCGGCGCTCATGTATGCCTGTATCCTGGCCGGTACCGTCAGTGTAAAGAGGGGATTGTCTTTCAGGCTGACCAGCATCACATCTGCTGCGTTAAAAAAGGTAGCCATGGCTTCCACCGGAAAACGGCCCACGGCACGAACTGTTTCGTGCAAGCCATGCTGTTCAATAAATTCCTTTACAAACGGCATTTTCCGACCGTCGCCGACGATTATCCACTTTATGTGCCGCTCGTTTCTTAGTTCCAAAGCGGCCCGCATAACGGCGTCTAAGTCCTGTGCCTCACCGACATTGCCGGCAAACATAATGCGGAAGCCTTCGGGCAAGTCGGGAATCGGATAATCCGCTGTGCCACCGGCAATGCTGTCCTCCGCCCAGTTCGGGAAATATTCGATTTTATCCGAGAAATCGCCCTTCGCCCTGATCGATCGCTCAAAACCGCGAGAGGTTATCAATATTTTCTCGGAGTTCTTGTAAAACTTGGTGGCGAGATTCTCATAGTAACCGAGCACCCATTTGTTTTTAATTCCGCCCGCCACTTCCAGACTTTCGGGCCACAAGTCCATGATCCAGAAATAAACCGGAGTTTTGTGCAACCACTTTAATACCCATGCCGGATAAAATTGCATGATGGGCGACGGTGCATGTACGATAACAGCGTCGAAACGTTCTCTCGTCCCCAGAAAAAAAGCGCGAATCGAAGCAAAGAATGCAAACGAATAGTAGTTTAAAAACAATCGAAAACCTCCTCCTTTGCCGCGCGGCAACAACCAAGAGCGGATGACGCGGACTCCGTTGATTTCCTGATTCAGGTTTTTGAAAAAGCCGTAGCCCGGATATATTTCGCCTTCGGGGTAATTGGGCAATCCGGTCAAAACCGTAACATCGTGGCCACGCCTGCTCAACTCGAACGAAAGGTCATTGCTCTTGAAATTTTCGGGGTAATAGCCTTGGGCTACAATCAGAATCTTCATCGGCATGCGGGCTTGCTCCACACCACTCGGTTTACATAATCGGTATAACTCAGGATGATGCGAACCACTTTCTCGGACACATTTGGCATCGAATAATCCGCCACGCGGCGAAAGCTTCGGTGTTCGCCTACCTGCTGGGTTTGCAACTGAACCAAGCCTTGCAATATCCGCTCCGGCGACAAGCCCACCATCATCACACTCGCTTCTTCCATGGCTTCCGGGCGTTCGTGCGCCTGACGGATGTTTAATGCACGGAAGTTCAGAATCGATGATTCTTCCGAAATGGTTCCCGAATCGGACAAAACGGCGTAGCTGTGCATTTGCAGTGCATTGTAATCGTGGAAACCGAGCGGTTTCAAGAACTGTATCTCGGGACGCATCTCGATTTTCATCTTGTCGACCATGTTGCGCGTGCGCGGATGCGTGGAAACGATGACAGGGAAGCCGTATTTTTCTGCAACCGCGTTCAAAGAAGCCATCAGGTCACCGAAGTTCTTTTCAGAATTGATGTTTTCTTCGCGGTGCGCCGATACAACAAAATATTTGCCTTTGTCCAGGCTTAGTTTTTTTAGAACCTCAGAGGATTTTATTTGCGGCAGATAATGCATCAGCACCTCGAACATGGGCGATCCTGTTTTGATGATGCGATCGGCAGGCAGGCCCTCGCGAAGCAGGTATTCCCTTGCGATATCGGAATAAGTCAAATTGATGTCCGCTGTATGGTCTACAATTTTTCTGTTTGTTTCTTCGGGCACTCGCTGGTCGAAGCAGCGGTTTCCCGCTTCCATGTGGAAGATCGGGATTTGACGTTTCTTTGCCGCAATCGCACACAGACAAGAATTGGTATCGCCCAGCACCAAGAATGCGTCGGGGTCTGCCTGCTCCAGCACCGGATCTATTTTGATCAGGATTTGCCCCGCCGTTTCCGTCGCGTTTTTACCCGCAGCCTCCAAAAAGAAATCGGGCTTGCGCAGACCCAAGTCTTCAAAGAATACCTGATTCAGTTCGTAATCGTAGTTTTGGCCTGTATGTACCAGCGTATGGTCGACCGCATCGGAAGCGTCAAGCGCACCGATCACTCTCGACAAGCGGATAATCTCCGGTCGCGTACCCACGACCGTCATTACTTTTAGTCTTTTCATAAATTAAGGTTAAGCTCACGCCGATTATTATGCCCGAGAAATGCAAGAATTCCGGTGTACCGAAAAGCGGATATGAAGTAAGAACCAATACAAAGTATTGCAAAAATAAGGCGAAGAGCAATATCAGACGGTTTGGCGCTTTTGTCCTTGCAAAGAACATTGGCAGATAACGAACGACCGGAATGAATTTTAAGAAATACAGAATAAAACCCACCAAGCCCGTCGCCATCAACAATTCCAAGAACAGGTTGTGCGGGTAGGATCCGTCTTCAAAAAGCACACGTCCGCCGATGAGCGGCGATTCTTTAAAGATATTCCGGCCATACTCAAAAAGAGGAGTGCGCAAACTGTTGTCTCCGTAGGCCAACCAATTGTAGGTTCGGTTGATAAACGGCAAAAACTCCCAACGGTTCGCTGAATAAAAGACCATAAACGCTCCGAAAAGCACAAGCGACCCGACAGCAAGACCGCTCCACAAGCGGCTGCGCTTAACCAACAACAGATAGGCCACGCAGACCGCCAGGGCAAGAAACGGACTGCGCGCACTGCCTTCCACAATGGTGAACAGCCCGAGCAGTAGCGCTACCGCATAGGCAATTTTTTCACGAACCGAGGCGGGCTCAAACCAAAGGAAATACAGAGCAACCAGACAGAGACTCGTACCGATGTGTCCGTACGAGATGTAGTAGACGGTAAAGATATGTTTCAGTTCAAACTCGCGCG
>RDDY01000056.1 GCA_003852805.1 Chryseobacterium sp. | reverse complement strand
CAAAGACTGCGCAGCATCAAAGAACCCGAAGAATTAGAACTGATTCAGAAAGCCTGTGATATTACCGAGAAAGGTTTCCGCCGCGTGTTGCAGTTCACAAAACCCGGCGTTTGGGAATATGAGATCGAAGCCGAGTTTATGCATGAATTCTTGCGCAACCGTTCCAAAGGCTTTGCTTACACGCCGATCGTCGGTGCGGGGAAAAACGCCAATGTTCTGCATTATATTTCCAACAATATGCAAACCCAAGACGGCGATTTGATTTTGCTGGACGTGGGCGCTGAATATGCCAACTATTCGTCTGATATGACACGGACAATCCCCGCGAACGGCCGCTTCACCAATCGTCAGAAAGAGATCTACAACGCGGTGCTCAAGATGAAAGAGGAAGCGACGAAGATGCTGGTCCCGGGCAACAATTGGTACGATTACCATAAAGAATGCGGTAAGATCTATACTTCCATTTTCCTCGACCTCGGTCTTTTGGATAAAGCCGACGTTCAAAATGAAAACCCCGATTGGCCGGCCTATAAGAAATACATGATGCACGGAACGTCCCACCATATGGGGCTGGACACGCATGATTACGGTCTGCTGACCGACGATTTTATGCCGAATATGGTCTTTACCGTAGAACCGGGAATTTATCTGCCCGAGGAAGGCTTCGGCATCCGCTTGGAAGATGATGTGGTAATCCAAGAAAACGGTGAGCCGTTCAACCTTATGCGCAATATTCCGTTGTCTGTGGAAGAGGTAGAAGATGCAATGAACGCTTAACTGCTATTTATACAATTGAAAAAGACAGATCTGAGTGGTCTGTCTTTTTTGTTGGTATTCAGTATATTTCTCAAAAGTTAAATCGCTATTATATGCGTAAAAAAATTATACTGTTTCTTGCAATGGCAACGTTGGCAGCCTGTGGCAAAAAGGAGGCTGAACGAACAGAAGGAGAGACAAATGTCCACTCTGTTCAATTGCATAACTCTGAGACTGTGGTCGAAAAGGCAGGGTCTTCGGATGCGGATATAAAAGTGGAATTAATTGGCAAACTGCCGGACAATATCGAGGGCTGTGGTTGCCATTACTCAATCGATGAAACTACTTATCTCAAGCTTAAATTTATCTATGCCGATAACAGAACCGACGCTTACATGAATCTAAACGGGAAGCTAGAGCATTTCAAGATTCCTGAAAGCGGCGACGGAACTATGATGTCAAATACTAATTATAAGTTGCTGATCGCATCACAGCGCGTCGGTGATCTGGATGAAGGAGGATTGCTTAAGGGAACTATCAGGATCGAAAGGAATGATGGCGCCGTGAAAACCGTTGATTTTTATGGTGATTGTGGCTGCTGATACAATGCCGATAACCGGAATCAGCAGGTAGCTTGTGCTGTTTTCTTTTGCTTGTTAACTTTTCAAAAACTCCATCAAGTCCAAAAAGTTCTTCTGATTGACGCCATGTCCGCTCATGTATTCGCGGAAGGTAAACGGAATACTGAAGCGGTCGAGCAGTTCGGCTGCGTGTCGTCCCCACTCCAAAGGAATCACCGCATCTTCGGCACCGTGAGATACAAAGAAATCCAACTTCTTTAAAGCATCTTTATCTTTGCTGATGTTCGTCAGCAGTTTCGGTTCCGGATAAGTGCTCATGCACACCACTTTGCTGAACAGCTGCGGATAGGTCAGCGCAATCGAATAGGTAAGGATCCCGCCCTGACTGAAACCTGCAATGTGTGTGTGATTGTCGGTAAGGCTGTAATGGTTGGTGATATTCATGATACCGGTGGTAATGGCTTTCATAGATTCCACCGCTTGCGGCACGTCCACCAGTTTTTGCATATCGGTAAAGTCGATGTTATACCAAGCAAAACCGCCGTAATTGGAATTCAGTGGCGCACGAAAACTAACAATCAGCCAATCCTGCGGCAGTTCAGGCACAAAACTGAACAGATCTTGCTCATTGCTGCCGTAGCCGTGAAGCAAAATTAATAGAGGTGTAGAGCTTTTGATATCTGCCGGTTCGTGGATGAGGTATTGTAGTTCCATGTGACAAAGATACCATTCTCGTTCACAGTCGTGTAGCCAAACCCAGTACTAAAATCTATCTTTACCGAATGGAAATTCTAAAGCAGATAGCAGAGTTTAAATCCTCGCCCGAACTTATAGAGAAACTGAAAGAGCATAGCGTTTCCAAAAAATACGGCGCGGGTGAGATCATTTTGGACGAGAACAGTCACGTGCGTTCCATCCCTATTGTGGTGAAAGGGGCTTTGAAGGTAAGCCGAACGGAAGAAGACGGCCGCGAGATTCTTCTCTATTATATACAAGCAGGGCAAAGTTGCATTATGTCGTTTCTGGGCGGCATCCATAATGAGACGAGCAAGGTAAAAGCCGAGGTGGAAGACGATGCCGAGATTCTGTTTCTGCCCGTCGATAAGGTGGGACTGTTTATAAAAGAACATCCCGAGTTCTTGGACTATATTTTCAGGCTTTACCATACGCGCTTTGAGGAACTTCTTGAAGTGGTAAACGCAATCGCTTTCAAAAAAGTAGACGAGCGCTTGCTGACCTTGTTAAAGAAAAAAGCGCAGCTGGCAGGGCAGGATACCATTCAAACAACTCATGAGCAGTTGGCTACCGAACTGGGCACGGCGCGCGTGGTGGTTTCAAGGCTATTGAAGCAGTTGGAAGAAAACGGCGCAGTGAAGCTCGGACGGAACAAGATAGAGCTTTTGTAACCAAAGTAACTGCAAGCTAAAAAGATGAACCCGAACTTTGCCCGCATAAAATAATTTATGGAAATAATCGGATATGTAGCATCGGTTCTTATCGGGATTTCGCTCGGTCTTATCGGCGGGGGCGGGAGTATTTTAACGGTGCCGGTATTGGTTTATCTGTTTGCCGTTGAGCCGGCAGCCGCTACCTTTTACTCGCTTTTCGTGGTGGGTACTACGAGTGGAGTCGGTTCTCTTTCTTATTTCAGAAGAAAAGAAATCAGCCTGAAGACTGCTGCGGTTTTCGGTTTGCCGTCGATCATCGCGGTTTACTTGGCACGCCATTATTTGGTGGCTGCCATTCCTGATATACTTTTTACAATCGGTGATTTTACGCTGACCAAAAACGGCTTACTGATGTTGCTGTTTGCCATTCTTATGGTTGCGGCATCGTACAGCATGATCCGTAAAAGAGTGGTGGAAGAGCGCGGCGCAGACGATTCACTGAATATAGGATTGTTGATCTTGCAAGGCTTGTTTGTGGGTACGGTAACGGGGCTTATCGGTGCCGGTGGCGGCTTTTTGATCATCCCGGCCTTGGTCAACTTTGTGCGCCTGCCCATGAAAACCGCTGTAGGCACATCGCTGCTCATCATTACCGTCAATTCACTGTCGGGCTTCTTTTTAAATCTTGACGAACCCGGGGTAAATTGGTCGCTACTGTTGGCCGTTACGGGCATCGCCATCATCGGTATTGTCATCGGCAGTTTTTTGGCGAGCAAAATAAACGGCGCGAAGCTGAAGCCCGCGTTCGGCTGGTTCGTTTTGGCGATGGGCGTTTACATCTTACTTCGGCAGCTGCTCGGCTGATTTTTCTCTGTAACCAAAGTAGCTGTGCAACTGCTTAATTATTCTGAACTTTGTAGTATAAATTTAAAAACACCGGATTATGTTTTTCCAACACATTTATGACAAAACCTTGGCGCAGGCCAGTTATCTCATCGGTTGCCAAGCCACAGGCGAAGCCATCGTGATTGATGCGAAGCGCGATATCGACACCTATCTCGATCTTGCCAAGCAAAACAACCTGCGCATCACCCATATTACCGAAACCCACATTCATGCAGATTTCTTAAGCGGCTCCCGAGAGTTGGCAGCCGTAACGGGTGCCAAAATGTATCTTTCCGACGAGGGTGGCCCGGATTGGCAATACGAGTTTCCGCACGAAGGCTTGAAAGACGGTGATATAATCCGCGTGGGCAATCTGACCTTGGAAGTAATGCATACTCCGGGGCATACACCCGAAAGTATCAGCTTCCTGTTGACCGACCATCCGGCCACCGACGAGCCCGTGATGCTTTTCACCGGCGACTTTGTCTTTGTCGGTGATGTCGGCCGCCCCGACCTTTTGGAAAAAGCGGCGGGAATAGCAGGCACCAAAGAGGCCGGCGCCGAGCAGATGTACCGCTCGCTTCAACGCTTTGCAGATCTGCCTGATTACGTGCAGGTTTGGCCGGGCCACGGCGCGGGTTCTGCCTGCGGTAAAGCTTTGGGCGCCGTCAGCAGTTCGACCATCGGCTATGAGAAAATCAGAAACTGGGCATTTCAATATGAGGATAACGAAAAAGGCTTCGTCAATTATCTGTTGACCGACCAGCCTGAACCGCCAAAATACTTTGCCATGATGAAGCATCTGAACAAGGTAGAGCGTCCGCTGTTGGTCGAGGTTCCAAAACACGCCAAACTTTCAACCGAGGAGTTTTTGGATGCCCGATCAAAAGGAATCAAAGTCGTAGACACGCGCAATAAGGTAGATTTTGCCAACGGCTTCGTTCCCGGAAGTTACAACGTGCAAGGCAACAATTCCTTCGCTACTTGGATGGGGTGGTTGCTGAACTATGACGAGCAGTTTATTCTGATTGCCGAAGATGCGCAGATGGAAGATCTCAGCCGTAAACTGATGCGTATAGGGCTGGACAATCTCTACGGTTATATCAGTGACGTGAATTCTTTGGGATTGGAATTGGAGAAAGTGAATAATATCGACCTGAAACAATTTAAAGAGTACATCGGCGATGACCGTGTAGAGATTGTAGACGTACGCGGACAGTCCGAACATGACGCAGGGAAAGTACCCG
>RDDY01000323.1 GCA_003852805.1 Chryseobacterium sp. | reverse complement strand
CTATATGAAGCATAATCCCAGAAAGGTTTCATTGTATTATAGGAAGTTTTTTCTGTAGCATATTCTAATCCTCTTCCTACCCAAGTCATCTCTAATGATCTACCTCCGTTTGCTGTGGCATAATCAATAGCAGCATTTTTAGCTATATCACCTCCAGACCAGAAAATACGTCCAGCTCCTTTTCCAAAGCCTATAAAATTTGCCAAACCGCCTAATGCTTTAGAAGCTGCTATATCGGCTGTTCCTATTTGTAATCCATACAAACCTGCAACGGCTAACTGTCCCGAAGGATTTCCCATTGCAACTTCCGGAGAATTGGAAGCAGGAGTTTCTCGTATACTTGGGACAGTAGGGTCATTAGCTGTACCAAATGCAGCATAACTCATCATCGGTCCGTTTGCTGCGGCTTGTATTAACGGGTCTAAATTATTCATTGTTCCCAACCCTCCCAGTAAAGAGTTATTGATAAATGAACCGTTAGAGTTTAACGCAGTTGTAGAACCGTCTTGTGTGGTGTATGTTCCGGATTTTCCTAAATAGGTTTCATTCGCGCCTGCGGTGGCTTGGCTACGAGCATTATCATTCCAGTAAATACTGTTGGATTTTGTATTATAAACCCAATCCTCCCAAAGCCCGTCAGAATCCGTAGCATTTACCGGATTGTTGAAACTATATCTATAAGGCGACATATTAGGTCTGCCTTCGCTTAATCCGTCGACAACTCCCCACCGTGCAATATCCGGCATATACATTCTCGCGCCGTAGTCATACATCCCGCTTTCCTGCAACTCCTTACCGTTATACTTATATTTGCTCCACGGCTGCGCCAGATAAGAGACCAAGTCGCTGTTCAGGAAATTCATCCCGAAGGGGTAATAGTCATTGGTATCCAAAACTTCCGCGCTGCCATATTGGTTTCTTGCAAAGCTTACGCGTACATTACCCAAATGGTCTTTGTATTGATAAATATACTTCTTATTTTGGTAATCGTAAAAACCTTCCGCCGTGGGGAAAATCTCTAAAGTGGGTGGTGCGGTGCGCAGTTCAATAACCTCATCCACTTCAAAAGCTTCGCGCTCAAAGGCAAAGTCGCTGTCCATGGCTTCGCGGCTGCCGATAAGGCCGTTGTCCGTCTTTTGGCTGTATTGGAAACCGTCGAGATAATCTGTGACGACGGTAGATGTTTTGGGGCTGCCTATCATGTTTCTTTTGGCAATCTTCACTCCATCCGCACGGTAAGTATAGCTAAGGCTCTGATTGCGCGGTAAAACGAACGCGTTCGGCAGGTTGAGATGATTGTAGCCGATGGTATTGATTTTCTTATCGGGCATGGCCGTCATGTTGCCGTTGGCGTCGTAGGTGATAAGGTTCCCGCCGCCCTCGTACCCCGACTTGTTTTTGCTGTGATCGGTAATGCTTGTCACGCGGTTGCCGTCGTAGGCATACTCCAAATTGTCGATCATAAGGACGGAGTTGCCGAAAATGCGCGCCGTTCTTTTCAGCTCCGTGATGTTGCCGTTGACATCGTAAACCAATATCTCGTTGTTCTCCTTGGCATAAGGGTCTGCTGAATCCTGATAAAACCCTGCCTTTAAACGGCTTAGGCCGTCATAGACATAACCGTACACCTTGGCTCCGCTGCCGCTGTTCCAGCGCACCTCGGCTATGTTGCCGTTGTACTTCGGCTCGATCTCGAGGCCCGGGTATTCGTCGTTGGGTCTTTTCACGCCCAGGAGCGGCCCGTTGTAATTGAGCGTCATGCCGAACAGCTTGCCACCAAGCTCGCTCGGGTTATTGATCCCCGTGAGCCAGCCGCGGATGTTGTATCGGTAGTCGATGCTTTGAAGGCCGCCGCCGACTTTTTTGTTTTCCAATTGGCCGAGTTCGTTGTAGGTGTTCTCGGCCAAAATTTCTTCGGCGCCGCCGTCTACTTTGTGGGTATGTTTTTCGAGGCGCTTTCGGTTGCCGTAGAAAAAGTTCTCGGTAACGGTCACGGCAGCGGCATCCGCCGTACGCCGGTGTTGCGTGACCGAGGCCAGAGGATTGCCCGTAAAGTCGAGCTTGCTCTCGGTCAGGGTATAACCGCCCAGGTGATTGATGCTGCGCGTGGCGATATTGCGCCCGCGGGTGTCGTACCAAAAATAGTTCTTTGTCCAACTGTCGTCCTCTATATTTCTGATATAGGTGGCGGTGGGCAAACTTTTGGTGCTGATGCCGTTTGCGGCATTATCCGTCAGCACGCTTTGGCCCGAGATCAGAGCCGTATATGCCGGGCTGCCGGGCGGATAGGTGTCGTAGTAGTTCACCGACAGAACGGTCATGCTGCTTTTGGGAAAAGCTTCTTTGGTGTAATAAACGGTCATCCCGCCAAGAGAAAAGCCCGTGTCGCTGCGCTTTTCGTTGTTGCCGGGGTTGGCCTGCATCGCATCCAAAGCGCTCTGCATGGCCTTGCGCGTGGATGTGTTGGCAAAAAGGCCCGTATAAACCACGCGTCCGAACCCGTCGTATTTGGTAAAGTTCCACTGTTTTCCCTTTTGGTTGGCATCCTGCACCAAGACCAAACGGTCCTGCTTGTCGTAGACCATGTATTCGGGGCCCTTGCCCGGCAGTTGCTTCTCCGCCAAACGGCCCCGCCCGTCGTAGCGGTAGCGGTAGCAGAGCTTGTCCAACGTATCGGTGTCCAAAGCCGGTGACGCTGCGGCCGAAGGCGGGATCACAAAAGCAAGCAGGTCGTATTCGTTGTACACATAATAGGTATCGGCATTTTTGTTGCCGTCATTTTTACGGATCAGCAATACCTGTCCCCGACCGTTTTTGAATTCGATGCTCACGTTGCCGTCCTCATCGCTCACCGTATTCTTGTAGAGTTCTCCCGCGCCGTAGTAATCGGCGGGGTTCAGCTCCGAAACCGTAGCGCCGTTCGCCCACACCGTGGTGGTGGTGTATTTCCTGACCTCATTGCTTGTGTTGGTATCGTAACCGAACTTTACGGGACGCCCGTTCCAGGCATCGCCGGGCGCGGTTTGCTCCAGAAGCCGGTCCAAAGGCGAGTTCTCGAATTTCTTTTCGGCAAACAATCTGCCATTCTGCTCATACACTTCACCCGCAGCACCGACCCCATCGGGATATATCGCACCGCCCTCTGTGCCGGACTGCGGCAACGGCAGAAAATCTTTGTCCTGCCTGCCGAAGGCGTCATATTTCACAGGCGTCACCATATCTTTGCCCGTCGGCGAGGCCGCCACATCCACCACCTGCTTCAGGCGGCCCAGTCCGTCGAAATACTGCACGGTTACCGCTTTCTCGGCGCAATCGCTGCTCAGGCAGGTGGTGGTGGTGATGTAATTCTCAGTCGTGCTCGGACTCTTTTGAGCGGTTGCTCCCGCAAAGACAAGCAAGAAGAAGACAAACGATAAAATTCGGTTCATAAGCTTAGTGCTTGTAGTTGTATCGGTAGCTTTTCAGTTTGTTGCCATCGGCATCGGTCACTTTCTCCAACCTGCCTGCGCTGTCGTAATGGTAAACCTCCCTCAGCCCCGAGGGCGGAGTGATGCTCCTTACACCGATCAGCGGATCATAGGTGTAGGTGGTGATCCGGTAAGCAGACAAGTTTTTGCGGAAGGTGTCCAATAGTGCAAGTAAGGTGGCTTCATCATTTCCGGACGCCTCCAAAGCGTCAGCATCAGAAGCAGCAATAATACCCGAGGCCAACGCGGAGACTTCCTCGTAAGTAGCGCCCTCTATCTTTGCAATGGGCTGTGTGTTATGGTAACCCCAAACCATTGCCGTGGGTATGCCGTCCTTTGTGGTGTATTGCAGCAGATTGCCTTTGTTGTCGTAGCGGTCGTAGGCAATGCTCGAAGCTGCCGCAGCGTCCGCGGGCTTTTCCAAATTGTAAGACAGCGTTGCATAAGGCAGAGGCAGACCCGATGTCTTGGCATCGGCCTCTGTTTGATTTTGCGGGTACTTTGTCTCGGTCCTGCCGATCAACACTCCCCGGTCCGATCCGTTTCTCTTCTTCACCACAGTGGTCTCCAACGGAATGCCGACCATGTTCTTGTCGATCAGGTATTGATTGCCTTTTTCGTGAGCGTAGGAGTAGGAAACCGTCTCAATTTCTCCACCGGGACGTTCAATGGCTTTAACCGACAGCTGATTGCTGAACGTGTTACTGAAAACATAGCGGATCACACTTTTTATTGCGGATGACTGCTCAATGAGATCCCCTCCGCCTATGTCGATATCGTCATAATATTCAATGCTGGTACTCACTTGCGGATTCGAGTGATACGATGAGAGAAGATAATAAGCTATAAGAAGATTTGAGGTGGTCGTTCCGGGCTGCACGCCGGGCTGTAAAAAGATTTTATTATAGGCTTTTACACCTGACAGATAGGTGATATTCTTGGTTTCTATGCGTTGCAATTCATTGTTGATGATCTTTCGTAAATAAAGCCTGTCTTGATTTTTCGCAAAATGCTTTTCAGTGATCAAGCGCCCCGAGAAATGATCGAATCGTTGCGCATTTTGAAGAAATGTATTTGCCAGCGAACTGACATAGCTACCATAGTCATTGTCGCCATTGCTATAACGCCTTGGAAAATCAGTTGGCGACACCAAGATACCGGCTATATTGCTATCATCTAAAGCAGATGTAAATGTTTTCTCTATGCCGCCGTTTTCAAAGTTGTCACCACCGTAGCTTATCGTGACATTTCTATATGCAGGACTGCTAAAATCAAATTCATTCCTGAACATGAAGCTTGTCGCTTCGGAAGTAATATATCTGGCAGTTGCAGATATTTCGTCGAATACGATACCTTTGGGATCACAAAGAGCGGGATTGGGACTCTGCTGTAGACAACAGGAGAACTGATCGAAGTTCTTGGTTAAT
>RDDY01000133.1 GCA_003852805.1 Chryseobacterium sp. | reverse complement strand
CCCACCCCCCCCCCACCACACCCCCCCACCCCACCCACCCCCCCACCCCCCCCCCCCCCCCCCCCCCCCCCCCCCCCCCCCCGACTCTCTTGCGTAAAACAAGAGATTTATTTCTTGATAAACTTCGACACGAACAATTCACCGTCGGCCGCACGCGCCGTTACAATATAAGTGCCCGGCTTCAGCGTGGAAATGTTCGCTGTTGTCCGGTTGCTTTTCAAAACCGAGCGGCCGCTCATTTCGATAACGTCGATTTGCGAAATCTTCTCGTCGCTTACAATTCTCAATTCAGCGGCGTCAGCTACTACTTTAATCGCAGCATTCTTCACTGTTTCGGTGGTCGCCAGGAATTCATCGTAGCCTGACCAGCCTTTTGCCCAATCCGGCAGAAACAGCCCCGCGCCCGCACCGGTAGCGTTGGGGTTTTCGGTAAAGGTTCCGATGGCAGCATTTGCAGTGGCACCGGCGGTAGATTTTGTAATCGCCTTACGAGTTACATCTTCAAAACGCACGTTCGTGAATTTACCCTTGCCGTTAAACCAGTTCAGCGTTTCATCGTGCTGCAGTGTGATCGCATCTGCCCAACCGGCGAGCACCAGATTATCCAGCGTGCCACGCGAGCCAACACGGAAAAGGTTGGTGCCGGCGCCCTCGTTATCGGTAGTTTTATAGCCGATGAAAGTCGCGTTTTTAATGGTCGGGTTGGAGATTGGCCCGGCTGAGTAATTATTGGCGTTGTTGTCCGCTTCCATGCCGCGGTTGCCTACTGCACCGTCAATTCTTCTGCCATAAATATTCGTGGCAGTGCCGCTCCATCCTTCGGTCCAGTCAAACGCATCGTCGTCATTGTTGATCGATACGATATTGCTGACGTTCACCGTTCCGCCAAAGAATTCAATGCCATCATCTGCACCGTTGATCACCGCCACACCGTTGATGGTGGTACCGTTACCCACGCCGAACAGCGACAGACCGTTGTACTCCTTGGTTTCGCTGAAACGCGCACCTGACCAATTGATCTGCGTGTAGGTAATACTGCCCGAGTTATCCGCCGGGTCTTCGCCACCGTACGGCAAAGTAGCCACTTCAGAAGTGCCGGTCTTGCCGATGTTGATCGGCGCGCGGCCGCAGATCACGATGCCGCCCCAGTCGCCTTTCTCCGGTGCAGCCGCGCCTGAGGTAAAGATTACAGGATTTGTCGGCGTGCCGTTGGAGAAGATCTTGCCGCCCTGCGCTACTGCAACATAAGAGCTGGTGCCGCCCGTGCCCACAATCTTTGTACCTGCCGGAATGATCAGCTGCCCACCGTTGTTTACGATCACTGCGCCGGTCAGTTTATAGGTCTTGGTCGCGTCCAGCGTCACCGTTTGGCCACTGTTGATGGTCATTGCAAAATTGTTCGGGTCAGCGGTTTGCGCAAAGTGCATTACAGCGACGCTGAAGAAAGCAGTAGTTAAGATTTTTTTCATTTTTTTTATTTTGGTTAAAGGATTAAAAACGGTAGCCGAGCGACAGTCCGAATTCGCGACCGTTGCGGTATTGGCCGGTGATGTTATGGTTGACGTTTTGCTGAACCCGTGTAATCTCGGGGTTGATCAGGTTGCGCGCTTTCACACTGATGTTCACTTTATCCAGGTTAAAGCGTAGCGTAGCGTCCAGCATATTGACCGGTTTCTGTACGATATTGCCGATGGTGTTGGTCGAAATCGAATACAGATACTCACCGACGTAAGAATAAGAAATCACAAGATCCATATCATTACTGCCGCGCAGTTTATGGTTCCAGCCCAGGTTGGCGTTGGCCGTGAAATCTGCGGCGCCCTGCAGTTTATCTTTCTCGACGTCGAAGTTGACCGACAGTCCGGTGGTCTCTGCCTGAACTTTTTCGTTACTCAGATCGCTTTGGGTGTTCATCCAGGTAGCGTTTGCAAAAGCGTAGAATTTGGCATTGCCGCTGCGATAAAGATCTTTTCTGAATTCTGCTTCCACGCCAAACACTCGCGCGTTATCGCCGACATTCAGGTATGAAAAATAGGGGTCGGATGAGTTGATGTAGGTTTTAGCGATCGGGTTTTTGATGGCTTTGCCAAAGGCGGTGATTGACATCAGTTCTGAAGCTTTTGGGAAAACTTCCCATTTCAGGTCAAGATTGTAATTGTCCGACGGCTTCAGCATCGGGTTGCCCACCGTTTGTTCAGAAATGTCGGTGTAAAGAAACGGTGCCATCTCTTTCAACTGTGGCAAAGTGTAGGTGCGCGATGCAGCCAGCCGCAGATTCTGCTTTTCGCTCACACTGTATTTTACATTGAGCGCCGGTAGAAATTTCTGATAATCGCTGCTCAGCTTCTTATCCGGTATTGCCGGCGTGTCGAAATTGGTGTCCCAGTCGATGTTTTGGCGAATGTTTTCAAAGCGGAGACCTGCCTGCACAATAAATTCAGGGCTGATTTTATAGTCAAAATTGACATAGCCGGCATTCACACGCCGGTCGCCGTCAAAGGTAATCGGCCGCAACTCACCGTTCGGACCGGAGAAATTACTGCTAAGGCTGAACAGTTTTAAAGCATAATTCTGCGCATTGAAGATTTGGTCGATATCGTTCGGATCGTTTACCACGGCTCTGCCTTTGCGGTTCAGCCATTTGAAGTCGATTTGCCGCGATTCAAACGAACGCTGTTTGTCTCTGTTCTGATAACCGAAAGAGATCTTAACAGCGTCAGAAACTTTGTAATCGAAATTGATGTTGCCGGCAAACTCGTTATCATTCAATGCATCCCAGTAACGGTTGCTCGCGCCGCCATCACGGCGTACTTCATACTGTCCGGCGCTGTTGCGAATCAATTGATTCGTCATCCGTTCCGGGCGCCGGCTGTCGAGTTTATTGTAGCCGACGATCCAGTTAAGGTTGAACTTATCGCTCAAACGGTGGTCACCGCCGATCTGGTTGATGAATAAATGTGTTGTTTTGAAATCCGCTCTGCGGACATAAGCGTTGTAATCTTCGGCGACATCGCGCATATAGCCTTGCAGCAATCTGACCGATTGATCGGAGGAATGGATATAGTTCGACAGTATTTTGATCTGATGCGCGGGATTAATACGGTAGAAAATGTTGACCATTGCCGTAGTATTCGTCGCATAACTGTATTTCTTTGAATCGAAATCGTTAAAGATCTGCTGTGAACCAAAACTGCCCTCGCGGCCGTGACGATAAGAATAATCATTTCCGAAACCGGCATAGAAATAAGTGCTGAGCCTGCCGCTGTTTATGTTGAAACTCTTACCGGCGCTCAAGTTCAGTTCAGAGTTGATCGGCGTGAAATTGTTCGGCGCGAAAGCATTTTTAAAATTCCAAGAGTTTTTAAAATTATATGCCGTCAACGGATTGTCCGGCAGCTTGGGTGTTGCGAAACCCGCAAAGCTCGGGCCGTGCTGCAGATAGAATGTGCCGGCATCGAAGATCTGAGCATTTACAGAACTGCCAAGACTAAGGTCAAAGAATGGTTTGCCCTGCGGTTCGCGTGAGACGATGTCGATATTGGCACCGCCGAAATCGCCTGCAAGCCGTGGCGCATATACTTTTTCCAAAGCGATGAAGTCTACCATATCGGTTCTCAGCAGCGAAAGGTCGATGTTCTTGTTTTCAGGATCTTCGGCCGGAATCGGCAGACCGTTCAGGCTCGTGGTGTTGTAACGGTCAAGCAGGCCGCGTACTGCAATGGTATTGCTGCCTTCCTGTTTTACGGTGCCGGTAGCTTTTACCACCGCTGCGGCAGCATTGCCCACACCTTGCTTTGCCAGCTGCGCGCTGCTCACACGTTCCATCACTTCTACTGATTTGCGTTGAAGTGCAATATGTGTGGTTTCGGTATTGCGTTTCGCTTTTGCCTGAATGGTCACCGTTTCCAAATCGTGATCTCTCGTCTTGCTGCCGGTTCCTTCGGTTGACGGTGCCTGCTCTTGCGCTGTCAGCATCACTGCCGATGACAATAAGAATAGCACGCCTGCCGTGAGTTTTTCAAATCTCATTTAACTCTTGTTTTACGCAGCAAAGAAAACCTTAGTTTATCGTACGGTTCGTTTCGGGTTCTTTACGAAATCTTTACAAAATTGTTAACTGATCGCCCTAATGTTAAATAATTGTGAAGCCTGCGCAGCGCCGGTTCTGCTGTCGGTTTTTTGACTAATTTTGACCATTAAACCCGGGCAAATGCAGCGAAAAAAAATACTTCTGGTCGATGACGAGGTAGATATTTTGGAGATGGTCAGCTATAATCTGGAATTGGAAGGTTACCATGTAATGACGGCCGAATCCGGTGATGAGGCACTGCAATTGGCGGCAGAATGGTTGCCCGATCTCATTTTGCTCGACGTAATGATGCCCGGAAAGGACGGAATAGAAACCTGCGGCGAATTGCGCAATATTCCCGCGCTGGCCGATACGCTTATCGTTTTCCTATCGGCACGCGCCGAAGAATTTACTCAGCTGGCGGGGTTTGAGGCAGGCGCCAATGATTATATCGTAAAAGTGGTCAAGCCTAAATTGCTCATTTCCAAGGTTAATGCACTGATGAAACTCAACAATCGGTTTTCGGGTCAATCCAAACTGTTGCAGGTAGGCAGTCTGTTGATCGACCGCGATAACTTCCGCGTGAACCAAGGCAATCAACAAATCATCTTGCCCAGAAAAGAGTTCGATTTGCTGTGTCTTTTGGCCGGAAATACGGAGAAGGTTTTTAAAAGAGAAGAAATTCTGGAAAAAGTCTGGGGCAGCGATGTGGTGGTAGGCGAGCGAACGATAGACGTGCACGTACGCCGGCTGCGCGAAAAACTGGGCGTAGACACCATCCGCACGCTGAAAGGAATCGGCTATCAGTTGATGGCAGACGCAACATCGTAAAGTGAAAA
>RDDY01000333.1 GCA_003852805.1 Chryseobacterium sp. | reverse complement strand
ACACTTGCAATAAGGTGTTGAATACGTCCGGATGCGCTTTTTCGATCTCGTCCAGCAATACCACCGAATACGGTCTTCTGCGAACGGCTTCAGTCAACTGACCACCTTCTTCGTAACCGATGTACCCGGGAGGCGCACCCACCAGTCTGGACACTGAGTGTCTTTCCTGATATTCGCTCATGTCGATACGCGTCATATTGTTTTCATCGTCGAATAGGAATTCCGCCAGAGCTTTTGCCAACTCGGTTTTACCCACACCGGTTGTACCCAGGAAGAGGAAGGAGCCGATTGGCTTTTTCTCGTCGCTTAGGCCGGCACGGTTTCTACGGATAGCATCCGCTACTGCCTGAATGGCTTCGTCTTGCCCGACCACGCGCTGGTGAAGTTCATCTTCCAGGTTCAGGAGTTTTTCGCGCTCAGATTGCAGCAATTTGGTCACCGGGATGCCAGTCCATTTTGCGATCACCTCCGAAATGTTTTCTGCCGTAACTTCCTCTTTGATCAGTTCGTTCTGGTGGTTCTGCATTTCCAGCTCCAGCGTTTTCAGCTGATCTTCCTTTTCCAGCAGTTTGCCGTATTGGATTTCCGCTACTTTTGCATAATCACCGGCTCTTGATGCGCGTTCTGCCTCCAGCTTCAGGCTTTCAATATCTTTTTTAATCTGGGTTAAATCCTCAGATTTCTGCTTCTCTTTCAACCATTTTGCGTTGATCTCGTTGCGCTCCTCGGTTACCTGAGCGATGTCTTCCTTCAAATGGTCGATCTGAACCTGATTTCCTTCGCGGGAAATGGCAGCCAGCTCGATTTCCATCTGCATCAATCGTCTGTCCAGAACATCGAGTTCTTCCGGCTTGGAGTTAATCTCCATTCTCAGTTTTGCCGATGCCTCATCGATCAGGTCAATCGCCTTGTCCGGCAAGAAACGGTCGGAAATATAGCGCTGCGACATTTCCACCGCTGCGATAATCGCTTCGTCCTTGATGCGCACCTTGTGGTGAGCTTCATATTTATCTTTAATGCCACGCAGGATGGAAATCGCTGATTCGGTATCAGGCTCGTCTACCAGCACCTGCTGGAAACGGCGCTCCAGCGCTTTGTCTTTTTCGAAATACTTCTGGTATTCGTTCAGGGTTGTGGCACCTATTGCACGCAGTTCGCCACGAGCCAAGGCTGGCTTCAGGATGTTCGCTGCGTCCATGGCACCCTCGCCACCGCCGGCACCTACCAAGGTGTGGATCTCGTCGATGAACAGGATAATCTGTCCGTCCGATTTGGTCACTTCATTGACGACTGATTTCAGGCGTTCTTCAAATTCGCCCTTGTATTTCGCGCCTGCGATCAGCGCGCCCATGTCCAGCGAGTAGAGCGTTTTGTCCATCAGGTTCTCCGGCACGTCGCCGCTGATGATGCGGTGTGCGATGCCTTCCGCAATTGCGGTTTTACCCACGCCCGGTTCACCGATTAGGATCGGGTTGTTTTTGGTTCTTCTTGAAAGAATCTGTAGTACACGGCGGATCTCCTCATCACGGCCGATGACCGGGTCGAGCTTGCCTTCAGCAGCCAGTTCGTTGAAGTTCTTAGCGTACTTGCTCAACGCCTGATAGGTTTCTTCGGAACTCGCCGAGGTTGCCTTGCTGCCTTTCCGCAGTTCCTTTATGCCGCCTTCCAGCAGTGCGCGCGTCACGCCCATGTCTTTCAACATTTGTGAAACAGGAGAGCTTACTTCGATCAGCGACAACCAAAGGTGCTCAATGGTCACGAACTCGTCGCCCATTCTTTTGGCGATGTTCGGTGCATCACTTAGCACACGGTTCGCCGACTGAGAAAGGTAGATGTTTCCACCTTCCACTTTTGGCAAACGCTCTAGGTGTTCACGGTTGCGCTCGCGTACGAGCAATGCGTCCGCTTCCGACTTTTTCAGCAGAAACGGCGATATATTTTCGTCTGTCTGGAAGATGCCTTCCAGCAGGTGTTGTGGTTCTATGCTCTGGTTGCCAAACTCCATGGCGACCTGTTGTGCCGCCTGAATGGCTTCCTGAGATTTTACAGTAAATTGGTTTAAATTCATATTTTGTAGTGTTGGTTGTTCTAAATTAATGTAGCGTTTACTGCTACGGCTGCATTATTGCAAAAACTGTTCTAAAGCCTAAAACCGCTGACTTTTAGGACATTTTTACTTATTTTCCGGAATTGAATTTACAGATAAAGACATTTTTTCCGATGTTTTTTATCGCTGATTTCGAACACGAAACAACAGCTGTTTTTTCGATACTTTTGAACTCAAATCATAAGCTTGGAACTGAAAAAGAAACAACAGGAAATTCTGGATGAAGCCATTGTCCTTTTGAAGCAGAAAGGGTATTCCGCGATGTCGATGCGGGACTTGGCATCAGCGCTCGGTATGCGTGCGGCTTCGCTTTATGCTCACCTCAATTCCAAAGAGCAGATTCTGGAGTGGATCTGTTTCGGGCTGGCAGCAGATTTTTTCGATGCGTTGAATGATGCTCGCAATTCCGGTCTAAAGGATGAGCAACTGTTGGTTTATTTCGTTAAAAAGCATTTGGAGGTTGTGTTGAAAAATCCTGACATCACCGGCATTTATGCCAATGAGTGGCGACACCTTGACGGCCGCTTGGATGAATTTGTAGAACTGCGACGACAGTATGAAACAGATGTCAGGGAATTGTTGATTACCGTGTTGCCATCAGTTGCTTCCTCCGCCGGGAGCGCCGGCTTCAGCACAAAGTATTTATTGTACACACTCAACAGTTCCTATCTGTGGTTCCGCAAACAGGATTCAGGTAAAACGAGAAAGGTCAAAGCCGTTGTTGAAAAAGTTTTATACGGCTTGGTCGGGTCAAAAGGCTGACGGATATCATAATTTTTTTATATTTGTCTAACACTTGTTAGGTAATTAATGAATCAGTTTTTTCCGCTAAAAGCGATAAAAGTTCAGAAAGAAACAGATGATGCAGTAAGCATTGCTTTTGAAATCCCCGAAACGCTGCGCGATAAATTTCGCTACAAGCAAGGGCAATATGTCAATGTAAAATTTGATATCGATGGTGTGGAAGAGCGCCGCTCATACTCCATCTGCAATGCGCCGTCAGAGAAATCAGATCAGCTGGAAATTCTCGTCAAACACCTGGACGGTGGCAAGATTTCGACTTTCCTGAACCGTAATTTACACCTGGGCGACACGGTAGAAGTGATGTCGCCGGTGGGTAGTTTCAACACTAACTATCATCCAAGCAATAAAAAGACTTATGTGGGACTCGCGGCCGGTTCCGGTCTGAGTCCCGTTTTGTCTAACCTGAAAGAGAGCCTTTACCAGGAGCCGGACAGCAACGCCTATCTGTTCTTCAGCAATAAGACTTTTGCGTCGACCCTGAAGAAGAACGAAATCGACGAACTGGCCGAACAGTTTCAGGGCAGATTAAAAGTGGTCTACCTCGTCAGCCGTGAAAAGCACGAGGACGAACTCTTTGAAGGCAGAATAACTGCTGAAAAACTTGGCAAACTGCTCGAACGCTTCCCGGAGATTGACATCAAGGATTCTACCTACTTCATCTGCGGCCCATCTGAGATGATTAAGAATCTGTCCGATTATCTGAAGACTGAGCAGAAAGTTCCCGCGCTTCAGATTCTCTATGAATACTTCGTGGCGCCGGATGAAGAGAACTCAGAAGAGATGAGTGAAGAGTTCAAGGCGATCCCGAACCTCGAGAGCATGGTCACATTAATCATTGATGATGACGAATATTCTTTCCATCTTAATTCGAAGAAAAACAGTATCTTAGATCAGGCTTTGCAGGAAAAATTGCCGGTGCCGTTTGCCTGTAAGGGCGGCGTGTGCTGTACCTGTAAAGCTCAGGTGATGGAGGGCGAAGTCTTCATGGAGAAGAACTTTGCGCTTACTGAGGAAGAGGTGGAAAAAGGTTTTGTGCTTACCTGCCAGTGCCACCCGACGACCAATGTGGTCATGCTGAACTACGACGTTTAAACCATAGATTACGCTATGGTTGACAATAAAAACCATAGACTGAAATCTGTTAAAACTTCGAAAAATGGCTAAGTGGAAATTTCAAAAAGCGGTAGACGAAAACGAGGAGTGCCGCGTGGACGGTGTCAACATCTGGAACTATTACTGGAGTTGCGTGGACAAGAGAGTAGAAGTGAAATGTCCGTATGAGGGGCAGGTTTATTTTTTTAAAGAATATCAGATAGAGCCGGACGGTCGCGCCGTGCACTTTGTGGCGGGCGAATTTGTAAACGACAAGGTCGGCATCTATGTTAAAGATGACTTGACCGACGGCGTGTCAGGCTTCAAATAAATATATCGACATGAACGAAGAGAAGTTTTTAGAATACGTACAGGCAGAGAATAAAGTGGAGCCAAAGGACATGATGCCGGACGACTACCGCAAACTGCTCGTGCGTCAGATTTCGCAGCACGCGCATTCCGAGATTGTCGGTATGCTACCGGAAGCGAACTGGATTTCCCGCGCACCGTCGTTAAGAAGGAAAATGGCGCTTTTGGCGAAGATTCAGGACGAGGCCGGTCACGGTTTATACCTATACGCTGCAACTGAGACCCTGAACAATGGCGAAATTGCTGCCGACCGTGATTCGACCTACCGTGATATGCTGAGTGGTAAAGCTAAATATTCGAGCATCTTTAACTATCCGACATTGAGCTGGGCCGACATCGGCGCAATTGGCTGGTTGGTAGATGGTGCGGCGATCATGAACCAGGTGATGTTGATGGGCAACTCTTACGGGCCTTATTCGCGCGCCATGGTTCGGATCTGTAAGGAGGAATCCTTCCACCAGCGTCAGGGTTACGAAATCCTGATGACGCTATGCCGCGGTACCAAACATCATCAGTGCGGGCCACCAGAAACGGTTC
>RDDY01000365.1 GCA_003852805.1 Chryseobacterium sp. | reverse complement strand
TGTACCCGCTGATCTTCCAGCCATCGGCAGAAGCTTTCAGGTTGTAGGTTACGTTAAGGTCGGAGGCTTTCCCACTGTTGTCGGTTACGGTGTAATCGGCGGTTACGGTAGCTGCATCGGCCGCGCGGGACACTGTGTTCACATTTTTTACCGCCACATTATTCACAGCGCCAAAACCGGTGGAAGTATTGGAAAAGCTCTCAAACGATCCCCACGCAGGGTTGTTGGACATGTCATACGCTGCACGCAAATTTTTACTGCCCAGGTTGTTGAGGAACCGAGATACGGTAGCCTTCGGATCTGTGGTGGGTTTCGGCTGCTCGGTCGGAGCGGTGGTCTCGTCGGGTAGGGTGGTTCCGGCGTCCGGCTCGGTTGGCTGTTCCGGTTGAGGCGTGGGCGCTTTCGGATTTACATTGATGTTTGCCTTCGTCATTTGGAAGACTTTGCCCGTGGTGCGCACGCTTACTTTAACATCGATGGCATTGCCTGCGATTTTGTCAAAAGGCAGAGAAGACAGCTTCAGGTGGAAACCCTTGAAATTGTTGTTCTGCATCAGGTTTCGTGCGGTTGAGATTTTCTGCCCGCCGCTGAATACCTCCATGGTGGTTTCCAATGTTGCGCCGCTAAAAGCCACTTCGCTTCCGTTTTTGTCCAAGAGCCGCGGGATTACCTGCAAAGCTTGTGGACCTGCAACGCTATCCACGGCTGCGGGCACTATGCGCAGACTCAGAGAGTTGGCCTCAATTTCATTGGGATCTCTTTCTGTGGCCGAGGTAGAGCCGAAGATGTTCATCTCTCCCAATGACGGCGGCGCAGAGCTGGACCAGTCTACATTTTTCTCGCGTGCAATTTGATCGGCCAACGCGAATATTTCGGCGGTTTTCTTGCCGTCGAGCAGTTTGGCTACCGCATTCATTTCTTCCACATCGCTGTTTCCTTCCACGCCAAAAGTCTTTATGATATACAGCGCCTCGTTGAATTTAATCTGACGAATGGTGGACAGGTCCGAGGCCATGTCGTTCACACTCGATTGAAAACTTCTGAGTGAGCTGCCGTCAACTTTATCTTTCTTGCAACTCATCAATAAAAGCATTGATGCTGCAAACAGGTATTTAAGGTATTTCATGGATTGATGTATTTTCACAAAAATAAGAAAAATAGGATGTAGACTGTGCCGGTAAATGGCAACCGTGGCAGACGCAAGGCTTCTTATTGGTTGGCGCGTTTGAGGTATAAGAAAGCGGCCAGCGGCCCGAAGACGATATTGGGCATCCACATGGCGACAGCGGGCGACAGCGTTCTGCCGGCGGAAACCACCTTCAATGCCTCGAACGAGAATACGAACACAAACGCCAGACTGATACCGATGGCCAAGTTGGCCCCGAGGCCACCACGCTTCTTTTCAGATGCCAATGCCAGTGCCAAGAAAGTCAAAATTACGATGGACACAGGCATTGAACTGCGCTGGTGCAACTCGTTCTCATAGGTGTTTATGGCGGCGTTGCCTTTGGAGCGTTCGCGGTCTATGAAACGAATAAGTTCGGGCGTGGTTTTGTTCTCGCCCAAGAGTTCGTCGGGGAAAAGCTCGGTGGGTGTAGATTTAAAATCTTGGATTTTCTCGCCGCCGCTCGCCAGCTTTTCTTTGTCGCCCGGAAGGCTTGTGCGTTGCAAGTAGTTGTTGATTACAAAGGCTTTGCGCTTCTCGTCCCAAGCAATTTCTGTTGCGGTGATCTGCTCTATGAGCTTGCGGTTCTTGTCGAACTTTTGATACAGGTAGCCCGATCCGCGGTTGCTCTGTTTGTTGTAGCTGTTGATGAACAGATATTCATTCGGGCTCAATTGAGTAGAAATCTGTTGGTTTTCTATTCTTTGATTTTTCTTTGCAGCGGCCAGCGTATAGATAATCAGCTCATTCTTCTTGATATTGGCCCACGGCAGAAGAAAGTGATTCGTCACGAGTGCGAAACCCGCAATGGCCAATGCGCAGACCAGATAAGGCCGAGCGAAACGGTGGAAACTGGCACCACTGCTGATGTAAGCCACAATCTCTGTATTGTTGGCGATGCGCGACGTGAAATAAATAACCGAGATGAACACCAAGATCGACATGAAAGTGATGATCAGGTAGATCATCCAATACGGATAGAAATGCAGCAAGAAGTAGCTGACCGTGTAACCGCTGCTTTCAATCCTCGGTGCCTTGCTCTGCACGTCGATCACGATAACAATGACGGACAACAGCGCCAGCATAAAAGCAAAGGTGCCGAAGAACTTCTTTAGGATGTAGCGGTCTAATATCTTCACTTGTTACAGCCTGTTTTTCAGCCGCGGCAGTACGGAATCTTTCCATTGGTAGAAATCGCCGTCGATAATGTGTTGGCGCGCCCTAGTTACCAAATCAAGGTAAAATGCCAGATTGTGTACCGAAGCGATCTGTTTTCCGAGATATTCCTTGGCAACGAACAAATGCCGCACATACGCTTTGGTGTATTCGTGGTCTACATAGGCCGTACCGCTTTCGTCAAGGGGCGAAAAGTCGTTCTTCCATTTCTCGTTGCGGATGTTGATTACGCCGTTCCAAGTGAAGAGCATTCCGTTGCGCGCGTTCCTTGTAGGCATCACGCAATCCATCATATCTACACCCAAGCCTATCGACTCCAAAATGTTCCATGGTGTTCCCACACCCATCAGGTAACGGGGCTTGTCTTTGGGCAAAATGTCGGTCACCTCATCTGTGATGCTGTACATCATTTCTTCAGGTTCGCCTACGCTTAGGCCGCCGATTGCGTTGCCCTCGGCTCCGGCTTCTGCAATGACCTCTGCCGATATTTTTCGCAGGTCGGAATAAGTCGACCCTTGTACAATCGGGAAAAGCCGCTGACGGTGACCGTAAAGTTCGGGGTTGTTTTCCGTCCAATCTATACAGCGCTTCAACCAACGGTGCGTCAACTCCATCGACTGTTTTGCTTGGTTGTAATCGCAGGGATAGGGCGTACATTCATCAAAGGCCATAAAAATATCGCCGCCTATTTTGCGCTGAATTTCCATGGAAGTTTCGGGCGCTATATGGTGGTAGCTGCCGTCAATGTGCGACTTGAAGCGCACGCCTTCCTCAGACATTTTTCGGTTGGCCGCCAAGGAGAAAACCTGATAGCCGCCGCTGTCAGTCAGGATGGGTCGGTTCCAGTTCATGAAGCGGTGCAGGCCGCCGGCTTGTTCCATTACTTCCATCCCGGGGCGCAGGTACAGATGGTAGGTATTGCCTAGGATGATCTGTGCGTTTATGTCATTTTTCAGTTCGCGCTGGTGTACTGTTTTTACGCTCGCCACGGTGCCCACGGGCATGAATATGGGTGTTCTGATCTCGCCGTGGTCTGTGTTAATTAGACCTGCACGGGCTTTGCCGTCTGATGTTTTTTCTATTTTGAAAAATTGCTCTTGCATAATTATTTTGAAAGCGGCAGAACCGTTTCTTGATTTCTTTTGTTGAGGAACTCCTTCAATGCGGGATCCTTTTTTAGAATGATTTTCTTTGCGCGCTCGTAGATGTCGTTCAATCGGCCGGCGCGCACCAGATAATATTGATAACTGTCTGAAAACTGCTTCGCCGTTATATCTTCGTGCTGCAGAATATAGTGGCCAATGTCGTCCATATTTACGTTGCGGTCAATGTTGTAGGCATCTGAGTAGATGGCGAAATCTGCCATCACTGCGGCCATTTTGTCTTTGCTCAACAGGCCCGACGGAGCAGGCACTTGTTCTTGACAAGCGAAGACGATCAGCAGCAAAAGGGACAACAGCCTTTTCATACTATAATTTGTTTAACCAATCTTTCAACCGCAGATCCAATACGCCGAATACCGCTTCTTTTATGATGCCGCCATTCATCTTGGATTCGCCTCGGGTTCGGTCGGTAAAAATAATCGGCACTTCAACAATGCGAAAACGCTTTCGGTAGGCACGGAATTTCATTTCGACCTGAAAGCCGTAGCCTTTCTGTTGAATTCTGTCCAAACCTATGTTTTCCAATACGCGACGGTGGAAGCAGACGAAGCCCGCCGTGGTATCGTGCACCGGAAGCCTTAGAATAAAACGGACATATTTTGAGGCAAAGTAAGACAGCAACACACGACTCATCGGCCAGTTGACCACATTTACGCCGGTGCTGTAACGTGAGCCTACGGCCATGTCCGCCTTTTTGCATGCTTCATACAGCCGCGGCAGATCGGCAGGGTTGTGCGAGAAATCGGCGTCCATCTCGCAGATATATTCGTAGCCGTCATCCAGCGCTCGGCGAAAGCCCGCAATATAAGCCATGCCCAACCCGTCCTTTGATTTCCGCTCCAGCAAATGCAACCTGCCGGGGTACTGCATCATCAAGTTGCGCACAATATCGCCGGTGCCGTCGGGCGAAGAATCATCTACCACCAAGACGTCGAAAGGTTCGGCAAGATCCATTACCGCGGGAATGATTCTGCCGATGTTTTCCTTCTCGTTGTACGTAGGGATGATGACCAGTTTTTTCATGTAAAAAGTAAGCTGCAAAGATAAACGATTCGGCGGTAATGTTTATTGCAGTCAAGAGTCGTCTTGCAGCGGTGACGGCTATTATATGTACTTTTGCAAAAAATCTGATATTGTTACGGCTTGCAGAGCAGAACGACTGGGTGATCTGGTGCTTCGTGGGTGCGCTGGTGGTGTACGCCGTGGCCACGAGATTGCTGAACAAAGGAGGTTCTCTCCTCGATTATCTGCGCACGCCGGCGGAGGATGCGGAGAACACCGGCATCAATTGGTTTCTTACAAGTATTTGCTTTATACTGATGTTGTCGGTACTGATGTCTCAGTATGTGCCTATTGTGCCGCATGTCTTCAACCGCGACTTTCATCTTTTCAATTACGAGCTGAA
>RDDY01000065.1 GCA_003852805.1 Chryseobacterium sp. | reverse complement strand
CGATCATTTTATTCTCGGGGCTTTCGCGTACAAAGTTGTTGATCTCGTTGCGCTCGGTTCTATCGGCGTAAGCAGATTTAAATTTGCCTTCCAGCAGAACAGAGAAAATCTTCGGAGCGCTGCGGCTTTCCATTTGGCCGAGGCTGTCTGCGGCAGCAATCTCCGACAATTCCACAAAATTAGGCGTCGATTTTATCTGCGTCCTGTCGCTCGATTCGTAGAGTACCGTTGTCTTTATGCCGGGCCTTTTTAAGGTGTCGATGGCCGTCGGAAATTCAAACTTTACGGGATCGACATTCTTGGTGATCGGATGCTCTTTGTCGGAAATGCCAAGCGGAAAATAAGGCCAGATAAAACTGTTGTACTGCGGATTGCCTGCAACCTCTCCCGCAGCCACGCGCAGCAGTGCCGCTTGTTTGAAGTCTTTTACGAGCGCAGAATTGATCCGAACGCCGTAGTTGAACAGCAGATCGGTCAGGCCGTTGTCCACGGGATAAGCCATGATCTTTTTGGAAACAAACAGCGTATCCATTTCGGCGTTCACCGCATCCAACATCCAAAGGGTTTTCCCGCCACGCATGATGTATTGGTCTAACACCAATTTCTCGCCGTCGGTAAAGGGTTTCCGCGGCTTGGCAATGACCAGAGCATCCATATGAGACAGCTTGGGCAGATCGGCGGCGCTCAACTCATTTCCGTTTTCAGGAACCACCGGACCTATGTTGTAATTTTCAAGCGCCATTTCGATAAAACTGTGGAAATGGTCGGGATCCAATTCATCGTGATTGACGAGGAAGCCTACATTCTTCACCTCTTCATCGGTGATGTTTTTTACCGACGAAACCAGATTGTATTCCAGACTCTCGATGGAGCGGCTCAACTGTTCGGTTGCGTCTATGCCCTGCCGAGCAATGATCAACGGAACCGGTATATGCCGATCTTTGTACCTCACATCTGCGTAAGGGAAAATGACGATCTGCGACATTTTTCCGTTTCTGACATCGGGCAACACCGACGGCGTCATACCGAGGCCCTCCAGCTCGTTGCGTGTCAGCTTTTCTTTTATTGGGTCTATAAAAGCGAAGTCTATCTTGGGATTGATCTTTCTGAACTCGCGCAACATGAATTCGGTCTCATTGCGCAGCTGACGGAATGATGCGGGGAAATCGCCCTCCAAATAGACATTTACGGTGACGGGCTCGGTAACCGATTGCAATGTTTCAACCGTCGCATCCGAGAGCGTATATCGTTTGTCCGCCGTTAGGTCCCAACGAAATTGAAACAATCCTAAACTGCCGAAAAGCAGCAATAACAGCAGAACGGGGAGAAGATATTTTTTGAAATTCATCACAATCTTATTAACCGATCTTTTTGCGTCCTACAACGTAGCGGCAGAGCGCCAACAATAAAACGATAATAAAAAGGAAGAAGCTTATATCCGAACTGTCTACCACGCCTCGGGCAAAAGCTTGATAATGCCAAGACAAACTGAATTGCTGCAGGAAATAATCTGCACTGCCCAATAGTTTGTAGGACGCAAGCTGCTCTGTGCCGAAGTACAAAATGAAATTCAGCAAGACCGCGGTAAGATAAGCCGTAATCTGACTGCCTGACAAAGCAGAAGTCAACAAACTCACCGCCGCAAAAGTGCCTATTAAAAGTACACTGCCGATATAGCTGCCCGTCAGCATTCCCGTATCTATATTTCCTACCGGAACGGCGAGAGTGTAAATAGTGTAAACATATAGTAACGAGGGAACCAGACACAAAACGCCGAGCAGCCAGACAGGGAAAAACTTACCCAAAACCACCTCTGCCGTGCCGATAGGCTGCGCAAACAACCATTGCAAGGTTCCGTTTTGCTGTTCCTCCGCAAAGCTTTTCATGCCCAAGGCGGGCATAAGTACGATGAAGATCCACGGGGCCAAAACGAAGAAACTCTGCAAGCTTGCGGTGCCTATTTCGATGAGGTTGAAACTGTTGTCGAAGAAGAAAAGAAACAGGGTGCCGACCAAGCTGAAGGCTGCAATTACAGCCCAGGCGACATAGTTGCTGAACAGTTGCCGTATCTCTTTGGTAAAGACCGCCCTCATGATTTTCTTCTTTTATTGACAAGTTTTACGGTAAGCATGATGGCGACTACAATGCCGATGAAGCCCGTCAAAAGCTGCCATCCGTTCTGTATGACTTGGTATTTCAATATCACGGTAAAGACGACGAGGAACAATATAAAGGTAGCAATTTCATTCGCCTGCCGCAGCGCAATGTTCTTTGTCGCGATGCCTTCGCCCTGCAAATCCCGCAGTTGCAAAACCTTTTGCCAACACCAATAATGGTAAAAGCCGAGACCAACCAAAAAAGCGAGTTTCAGCCGAAACCAAGCCGTGTCCAACAGACCGATATTGAGCACGATCATCATTGTGCCGAAGACCGCCATCAGCACGCCCGCAGGTACGGTAATGATGTTCCACAGCCGTCGCGCCATAAAAACATATTGTTCACGCAGTACCGATTTCTTTGGCTCTGCAAAACCATCCGTGTCTTTATAATAGACAAAGATGCGCACCAAGTAAAAAATCCCGGCAAAGTAACTCACCATGAAGATGATGTGCAGAGCCTTTATTATCAGATAAGTCATTGGTTTTGGCTAAATTCTATATACACCTTTTCGCCCACCTGCAAGCCCAACAGTGACGATGCGCCGCTGTGCAGACTGCCCTTGTATATGGTGATCTCCAGCAAATCGCGGGCGTTGAAAATGGCGACGGCCTTTCCGTGCTGCTGGGTTTCTGTCTCCCAATCGCCGACAATATCGGTGTACTGCGCATAGATTTTTGACATGGCCAGGTTGCGGAACTTCAATTCAAAGTTTCCGTATTTGCTCAACTGTTTACTAAAGAAACGCTTGTTTATATTAGTCACCACGTTGCCAAAATTGTCCACATACAACACTTCGCCCACAATCATTCCCTCGGCTTCGTTGTAGACAGCGCGCGGATAATAATTCTCTTTTACATCCGTGGCTCTGCGCCCGATGACTTCGGGTACGCCGCCGTTGGCCAAATGCACCGCCACAGGCGCCAATATGTCGGTTGCCGTAAAGGTGATGTCATCGTCAAAACGAGTGTTGTAGGTGATTTCGTATACATCCTCGGCATTGATGTCATGGAAGATGAGGCTCAGCACACCGTTGTCGGCAGCCACAAAATAATGGCCGTCGGCATACATGACTATATTTTTCCTCTCGCGGTGAAAAAAAGAATCTACCGCAATTACGTGTATGCTGCCGGCCGGAAAATAGTTGTAAGCGTTACGCACAATGTACGATGTCTGCAGCAGATTATACGCCTGAATCTCGTGACTCAGATCGGTAAGTACGGCATCGGGTTTCAGGCTTAGGATGCTTCCTTTGATGGCCGCCACACGGTAGTCCAGCAGGCCGTAATCAGAAGTAAGCGTAATGACAGACATAAGCGTTTTTCTGCGTCCAAAGATAGGGATTTACGAAAAGACGCGTCGGAAACTCGTAAAAATGATGGCCAAAAAAAGAAACCGACCGTGATTTCTTTCCCTTGATTTGGTTATATTTACAAAAACGAAAGCGTATAAAAGCAACTACAGGAAGCCTATCAATATATGTACGAACTCAATTATGAACTGCAAGGAATCGATCTGAAATCCTTTTACGGAGTACAGAATCAGTTCTTTAATTTGATAAAATCTTCTTTTCCGACACTTAAAATCATCGGTCGAGACAATTATATATTTGCCGCCGGAAATACCGAAGCGTTAGACGTTCTAAAAAAGAAGTTGGACGATATTGTCAGTTTCATCTCGGCCAACAATACCATCGAACTGAAAGACGTGGAAAATATACTGCGGCTGAAAGACGAAAACGAGCGTCAATTGATCTTCGATACCGATATCTTGCTGAAGGGCGTGGGCGGCAAAATCATCAAGGCCAAGACCACCAACCTGAAAAAACTGGTAAAGGCTAGCGAGAAGAAAGATATGGTGTTTGCCATCGGGCCGGCGGGTACGGGGAAAACCTATACAAGCGTGGCCTTGGCTGTGCGCGCGTTGCGGGACAAAGAGGTGAAGAGAATCATCCTGACAAGACCCGCGGTGGAGGCGGGCGAGAGTCTGGGTTTCTTACCCGGCGATCTGAAAGAAAAGCTCGATCCGTATCTGCAGCCGCTTTACGATGCGCTGCGCGACATGCTTCCGTTTGAAAAATTGGAAGGGTACATCGAGCGAAAGGTGATCGAAGTGGCGCCTTTGGCTTTCATGCGCGGCCGTACTTTGGATGATGCCTTCGTGATCTTGGACGAGGCGCAGAACACCACGCGCGCGCAGATGAAGATGTTTTTGACGCGCATGGGAATGAATGCAAAATTCATCATCACCGGAGACCCGAGCCAGGTGGATCTGCCGCCGAAACAAGAGTCGGGTCTGCGGGAGGCAATGCACATTTTAAAAGATGTAAAAGAGATCGGCTTCATCCACCTGACCGATGAAGACGTGGTGCGCCACCCGGTTGTCCGTAAGATCATTCAAGCCTACAATGCTGAAGATCAGCGGCATGCAAGAAATCAGTAGTTTTTGTTGACAGATTGCTAATTTTTATAGATTTGCAGGGTTAAAAAATCAATAACTTAAACTATGAAAAAGAATCTGTTGACAGGTGTTCTGGCGCTGTTTGGCGCTGTCGCTCTTAGCGCGCAAACCACGGGCAACTTCAAACTGGGTGCTCATATCGGTCCTGTAACGGGCGATGCTGATGTGGTGTTGGGAATGAACATCGGTCTTGACGCTGCTTATGTATGGACGGTTGCACCAAACTTTGATTTGGGTATTGCCTCGGGTGTCTCTTTTTACACGGTAAAATCTAAGTTCAAGAACTACCTGGA
>RDDY01000378.1 GCA_003852805.1 Chryseobacterium sp. | reverse complement strand
TATTCTAAATAGCCTTATGATTTATATCAGATTGTGTTAAATTTTGCAAAAAGAAAAAAGCTGCCTTTCGGCAGCTGTTCGTTGTTTGGTTAGCGGTTGAGCGCAGTCTCCATTTCGCTGAGCATCAACTTTATGGATTTTAATCCGCCACCCGACAAATACCAAATATCAGGCGACAAGAAGACAATACGGTCATTCTTATAGGCGTCAGTCGCTTTGATCAAATCATTCGCAAACTTCTCCTTATTCAAGGCTTCGCGGTTGATGGCACCGCCTCGGTCGATTACAAACAAGTAGTCCGGATTTTTCTCTTTGATGTATTCGTTTGAGACTACCTGACCGTGTGTGCTCACCTCAATGCCTTCGTCGGCGGCGGGCATGCCAAAGACATCGTGGACAATCCCGAATCGCGAGCCTTTTCCGTAAGCGCTCAGCTTACCCTCATTGGCCAAGACAATCAAAGCTTTCTTGCCCGAAGCCGCTGCTTTTTTCCGGATTTCCTCAATCCTCGCGTCGATATCGGTCAACTCTTTCTCAACTTCTGCCTCTTTTCCGAAAATCTCACCGATGGCACGCTGGTTCTTTTTAAAGCTTTCCATATAGTTGGAGGCGTCGACATCGAGGTTGACCGTGGCGGCAAGCTTGTTAAGATCGTTTGCCAATTTGGCTTGGCGTCCGCTGATGATAATTAACTCCGGATCCAGCTCATTGATCTTTTCCAGATTCGGTGTCATGATATTGCCGATGTCTTGCCATTGGGCACTTTCGGGTAGCCCGGCCAAGTACGCAGGCAAGGTTGATTTTGGCAAGCCCGCGATGGGAATGCCTAATTCCGCCATGGTGTCTGCAATGCCGTAGTGCAATACCACCACGCGCTCGGGATTTTGAGGGACCTGCACCGTGCCGCCCGGTTGCTCAACACCTATCGTGCCGCGGTTGTCTGTCTTGGCCGTGGCTTTGTCATCCTTGCAAGAAGCCGTCAACATCAATACGGTTGCCAGGCTTAGAAAAAACTTATTCATGGTTTCTTATTTAAAATAGAGACAAACTTTATTGTTGCAATTGTTCACAATGGTCATGTCCACATCAAAAACTTCTTTCATGATTTCGGGCACAATGATGTCGTCGGTCTTCCCGAAATGGATGATCTTCGAGTCTTTGACGGCGGCAATATAATCTGCATAGGCGGCAGCAAAATTGATGTCGTGCACCACCACAATGATGGTTTTTCCGTGATGATCTGCCAGCAGCCGCAGGATCTTCATGATCTCTACCGAATGCTTTATGTCCAGATTGTTCAACGGCTCATCAAGGAGGATATATTCTGTATCCTGCGCCAACACCATCGCCAGGAAAGCTCTTTGGCGCTGACCGCCGCTCAGTTCATCGATAAACCGATCCTGCACCATTTCCAAACTCATGAAGTTCAGGCTTTCATCAATTTTCTGCTCGTCGTGGCGCGTCAGTTTCCCCTGAGAATGCGGAAAGCGCCCGAACGATACCAACTCCCGAACGGTCAGGCGCACATTCGGCTGGTTGGATTGCTTCAATATGGACAAACGTTGAGCGAAGTGTCGGTTCTTCATCTCGAAGACATCTTCATCCAAAACGGTGATCTCTCCGCTGTCACGGCTCAACAGCCTGCTGATGATGGAGAGCAATGTACTCTTGCCCGTACCGTTGCCACCCACCAAGCAAGTGACTTTGCCTTTGGGGAAGCTGACGGTGATATCGTTTAATATAATTTTTTCGCCGTAGGCTTTACGGACGTTTTTTACTTTAATCATGACTGATTGCTTTTTAGAAGTAGAAAAATAAAGTAGATTCCTCCTACAAAGTTTATTATGATGCTCACCGTAGTGGACATGTTGAACAAATGTTCTACCAAGTACTGGCCGCCGACCACCGTAATCCCCGTCAGCATACAGCAACCCGCTATTACGACGGCATGGCGACCCGATTTCAACAATTCGTAGCTGAGATTGGCAACCAAGATGCCGAGAAAGATTATGGGGCCGACCAGCGCCGTAGACACCGCAACCATTACGGCAATGAGCATTAAGTTTTGACGGATGAGTCGATTGTAGTTGACGCCGAGGCTGATGGCGTTCTCGCGGCCGAGATTCAGAACATCCAGTTCCGCAAAAAACCGAGAACCGTACAGCATTGCCGCGCCCAACACCACAGCCGACATCCCCAACAGTTGAACGTTGATGTGTTCAAAACTCGCAAACATCGAAGATTGCAAAACCTGAAACTCATTCGGGTCCAGCAACAAAACCACAAACGACGTCAAACTGCGGAACAAAGTGCCGACAATCAACCCCACCAACAACAGCAGATAGATACTCTTGTTCTCTTTCCTGAAAACAGTGAGGTACATCAGCACCGCGAACAACAGCATGCCCACCACCGATATCAGAAAGTTGACCTCTGAATTCAACACCTCAAAAGTTCGGTCGCCGTAGGAAAAAACCAGCATGGCCTGAATCAGCAAGAAAAAAGAGTCAAACCCCATGATCGACGGCGTAAGGATGCGGTTGGCCGAAATGGTCTGAAAAACAACCGAAGAATAAGCCACGGCACAAGAAACCAAAAGCATGGCAGCAATTTTGTAACCGCGTCTGGGCAACACAAAATCGGGACGGCTGCCCGTGAAAGTGAACATATACAACAGGACGACCGCCACCAAGAGCAAGCCCAGCGCCCACAGTTTCTTAGGCGCTTGCATATTGTCTCTTTTTAAGGATTAACGCCAAGAAAATCACGCCCCCGATAATGCTGACGGTAAGACCGATGGGCACCTCGTACGGGAAAATCACCAGGCGACTGATCAGATCACAGACCATCAGGAAAAATGCTCCGCCGAACGCCGTATAAAAGAGCGTCTTCTTCAGATGATCGCCAAAAATAAGACTGACAATATTCGGCACGATCAATCCCAAAAACGGAATGACGCCGGCCGTAAGCACCACCGTAACCGAGGTAACCGATACCAAGACCAATCCCAAATAAGAAATGGCCTGCGGATTGAGTCCCAGGCTCTTTGCCGTTTCCTCGCCCAACCCCACAATGGTAAATTTGGTAGCGTATAAATAGCATAAGACAACCACGGGAACGCTAAGGTAAAGCACCTCGTAATTGCCTTTGACAATCGATGAAAAATCACCGATCAGCCAACCGTCCATATTCTGAACAATATTGTACCGATAGGCGAAGAAAGTGGAAATAGCATTCAGGACATTGCCGAAAACAATTCCCACCAGCGGAATAAAAATGATGCTCTTATACTTGATGCGCGTAGCCAAACGCAAGAAAACAACACTGGCTACCAACGCAATACCGAACGCAAAGAACATCTTGGTATATAAACCCGCCGCCGGAAATAAAATCACGCTGAAGAGGATGCCCACTTTAACGCCGTCCAGCGTGCCCATGGTTGTGGGCGATACAAATTTGTTCAGCGAGATCTGTTGTACAATCAGACCCGCAATGCTCATGCCCGCACCCGCAATGACGACCGAGATCATCCGCGGCAAACGGCTGAGCATCAACACCATCACCTCATCCTCTGAAAGGTGAAAAATGTTGCGGACGGAAATATCCTGAACTCCCGTAAAAATGGAAATTACAAATAATGCCACAAAAAGCACTACCGTTAAAAACCTCCACATTTGCGCTTATTTTTTGTTAGAAAGTGCCACGTGCACCTTATTTAGAATTAATAAAAACAAAGGTACGCTTTTTTGTATTTGCCGCAAATTAAATGACCGCTTAACCGGATGAGTTTAATCAACTGAATAACAGCCATAAAGTTTGGTTAATTGGTACCATAACATTATAAGACGGTTTTGGAAGCAGAGCGATTGTAGACATTTTATCGCAAGGCCGGGAATGAGCGCACGATCGCTTATTTTGCGCCGTACGTGTCTCCGGAAAATTTATCTTTGTCCTCAATATCCGACCGCTTGATTAAAAAAATTCTGTTCTTGTTGATGATGTGCAGCCAACTGCTTTCGGGACAAATCTCGGAGGCGGAAAAATCTGCATTGATAAGCTTTTATCAGCAGACTGGAGGTGCGGATTGGATCATCCCTTGGAACCTGAACGACGCGCCGGATCGGTGGTACGGCGTACAGATCAGCAAGAACACCGTAACGGCATTGCGCCTGAACGGCAACGGCTTGAAAGGCGATATTCCGTCTACTCTTGCCTCACTCGCCAACCTTCGGGAATTGGATCTCGGCTCCAACAATTTGTCGGGCGAGGTACCGGCAGTAATCGGCTCTTTGACGAATCTGAACAAACTGGATCTGAGCAACAACGCGCTCAGCGGCAATCTGTCTTCATCGCTGCCGATGCATCTGGAAGATCTCGCTTTGGGCGATAACCGTTTCGACTCTGTCGATGTCGCCGGTTTTCTGAACTTCCAAACCAAGCTGAAACATTTGGATCTGCGCGGGTTCAAGCTCAGTGAAATTCCCGCCGCCGTCTCATCGCTTTCCGGTTTGGAATCTCTCGATCTTGGCGACAATCAAATCACGAATGACGTAAGTGCCTTAGCCGGCCTGACGAATCTGCGTCGTCTTTCCCTCAGCAACAATCGGTTGACTGCCGTGCCGCAAGAACTGCCCGCTTCTTTAACCGATCTGGATTTGTCCAAAAATCCGCTTTCGGATTACAGCAATTTGAGAAGGCTCGCTCGCTTGGAGACGCTGAATCTGAGCGGCAACAACCTTCAACAAATACCCGGCGAAATCAGTGCGCTCACCGGTCTTTTTCATCTTGATCTCTCTGTTAATGCGTTGTCGGGGAACCTGTCCGCTTTGGGAAATTTGCAAAGGCTTCAACAGCTTTACCTGCACAACAACCGTTTCACCGCTTTTCCTGCCGAGCTGCAATCAATAAAATCTTTGGC
>RDDY01000207.1 GCA_003852805.1 Chryseobacterium sp. | reverse complement strand
CGGCCTACGATGGGCACAATTACTTTTTTCCCGCGCAGGTGTGCATAACGCTCGTCGTCGGGATGGATGCAGACAGCCGTGTCGCCGAAGATGGTTTCGGGTCGAGTGGTGGCAATGCTTACAAATTCGTCGCTGTCTTCTACTTTGTATTTCAGGAAATAAAGCTTTCCGTTTTGTTCTTTGTAGATGACCTCTTCATCGGAGATGTTGGTCTTTGCCTCAGGGTCCCAATTGATCATGCGGTAGCCCCGGTAGATCAGACCTTTGTTATACAAGTCGACAAAAACTTTAATCACCGATGCCGAGAGCTTCTCCTCCATCGTGAAGCGCGTGCGGTCCCAGTCACAAGAGCAACCCAGTTTTTTCAACTGTTCCAGAATGGTTCCGCCGTATTGATGCGTCCAATCCCAAGCGTGCTCCAAGAATTTCTCACGACCGATTTCCTCTTTTGAGATTCCTTGCTCACGCAGTTTCGCCACAACCTTTGCCTCGGTAGCGATGGACGCGTGATCCGTCCCCGGCACCCAGCAAGCGTTGAAACCCTGCATGCGCGCGCGGCGTACCAATACATCCTGAATGGTGTTGTTCAGCATGTGTCCCATGTGCAAGATGCCTGTTACGTTGGGCGGCGGAATCACAATGGTGTATGGCTTGCGGTCATCGGGTTCTGAATGGAAATAACGGTTGTCCAGCCAGTATTGGTACCACTTGCTTTCGCTGTGCTGAGGATTGTATTTATCGGCGATTTGCATTGTCTGATTTAATTTTGATAGCCTAATCTGCAAAAATACGGGAATGCTTATTAATACGAAACCGTTTGCAAATAATCAGTAAATTTGTTCTTTACGAACAAAATCAAACTATATGAAAAAAATACTCGCAGGAATTTTATTCCTCGGCAGCATGGCAGCCGTTTCAGCACAAACCATCGCTTTTGACCGCACTGTCATCGATTACGGAAAAGTAATGCCCGGCTCTGACGGTCAACGCATCTTGACCGTAAAAAACACAGGAACTCAACCGCTGATCATTTCCGACATAAAAGCTTCGTGCGGATGCACCACGCCCCAATGGAGCACCGATCCCATCAAGCCGGGCGGCAGCGCACAGATTAAAGTAGGCTATGACACCAACATCCGCGGCGACTTCAGAAAGCTGATCGAAGTATTTTCCAACGATCCTGAAAACGGCAGAAGCGTAGTTTGGATTCAGGGCAATGTAAGCGATGAAGCATTATCCACCGATTCAAAAACACCGTCGGGCATACCCGTTACCGTTCAGACGCAGGAAAAGAAAGTGGTCAAGAAAAAGAAGAAATAAGCTTTACTGCCCAAAATAAAAGAAGCTGTTTCCGGTCCGGAAACAGCTTCTTTCGTTCTATTACTCTTCCAATATATACAGCACATTGCCGGCGTTCTGCTTCAGCAGATCATAATGCTTGCCCAAAGCGGTAAACAGCGGAAACTGCTTGTAGACCAAACCGTGCTCATCTGCAAAGCGACGAATCTCATCCGTAATCTCGTTGTAATAGACGTAGCTGTAATTCGGGAACAAATGGTGCGCTACGTGAAAGTTGAAGTTGCCCAACACGTGTCTGATAAACCAATTGTTGTTGGTCAGGTCATTGGTAACCTCCAGCTGGTGGCGCATCCAGCTAAACGGCAAACCGTTGTTTTCGTCCAACTCGGGGAAGGCATTGTCCGGCAGCGGATGCAGTGGCAACAGCACGAAAAGCGCAAAGATACTGGCTACAATAATCTGCAAAAACCAAGCGCCCAACGCCAAACCGACCGAGACTTTAAAGAACAAGATAGGCACCAAAATTTGATAGAAAAAGTAAAACAGTTTATAGGCAACCATTTTTACTTTCTCTGAAGCAGGTATGGTGCCTTGCGTCTTGGATATGATTCTGCGCGAATCAAAGAAATCACGAAAGTCTCTGATGAACATCCAGTTGAACAAATAAAGCGGATATACCATGAAAAAGAACTTGTGCTGGTATTTCTGCAAGCCTTTGGCGGGCACGTGCGGATAAATGAGAATCGGGCCACTCTGCTCGATATCGGTATCCCAGCCGTCAACGTTGGGATAAGCATGGTGACTCACAATGTGTCGCTTCTTCCAGATATAACTGTTGGCACCGATGAAATCAAAAATCTTCAGCACCGCCGCATTCAGCTTCTTGTTCTTGAAAATATTGTTGTGTGCCGCTTCGTGGATCAGGTTAAGGTAAATCAACACCAGCGTCAAGCCCATTAAAACAAAACTGCCGATGTATAGAGCCGGTTTGTCGCCGTTGATAACCGCAAAGAAATACAACCCGAAATACACCAGCGGAAGCAACAGCGCTTTCACTTTGATATAAGCGTCACGATCTTCGGGGATAGCGGCCACCCGGTCATTCACTTTCTTTCGCAGCTCGCTGAAAAGCCTCGCTTCTTCCTTGTCTTTGAAATAACTTGGTTTATTCATAATTCAAGAATGTTGTTTCTTCAAACGATTTGGATGTAACCGATCTTAAAAATACAAATTATCGGCAATCTGTCCCAAAGACGGCGCACTCATTGCGACTAACAAGGTTACTTCGTCTCGCTGATACGCAAAATATCCCCGAAAACTCCACGTGCCGTCACCTGTGCGCCCGCGCCGGCGCCTATAATGGTAATGGGATTCTCGCCGTAGCTCTCGGTATAAATTTCGAAAAGAGAATCTGAGCCGCTCAGCCGCCCGAACGACGACATCACCGGCACAGAATGCAGCGCCACATCCATCAACCCCTTGTCTCCGTGAAGGTCTCCGTGCAGATCACCGATATAGCGCAGGACGTGACCGGGCTGTTGATTTTGCTTCAGTTCTTCGAGGTGTTCATCGGCCTTTTGCAAGCTCTGCTCAAATTCCTCTGCGTTGCAATTGAGCAACCGCTTCGGCAGAAAACTGTCGATGCGCACATCTTTCAGTTCGTTAGCCAAATCCAATTCGCGGGCCAAGACCAGCAGTTTCCGTGCCACATCCTTGCCCGAAAGATCCTCGCGCAAATCCTCATGCGTCAACCCTCTTTTCACCGCCCCGTTCACCACTTGGCTGAACGGCAGATTACCGGCGGAGAAGTGGTTGAAGATATAACTGAGCGAGCCCGAGAATACGCCGCGAATGCGCGTGATATTCTCGCCGGACAAATGCAAAAGCTTGATGGTATCGATCAACGGCAGACCCGCACCCACATTGGTTTCGTAAAGATACCTGCGGTTGTGCTTGCGCAGTATCTGTCGCAGATCTCGGTACCCGCCGATGGGCAAGACATTGTAGGACTTGTTGGACGAGACGAGATCAAAACCGTTCTCGGCCAAGAGCGGATATTTCTCGGCTACGTCTACGCTTGTTGTCACATCCACGGCAATCAGGTTTTCCAACTGATGGAGCCGCCCGAAGCGGATGACAGCTTCCGCGGCAGAAGCTGTCGGCATTGACTCCGCTTCTTCCTTCCAGCGGCTGCCGAAACCGTTTTTATCCAAAACAATCTCCTTGGAATCGGCAACGGCTATTATCTTCAAATCGAGCTT
Organism: Chryseobacterium sp.; assembly: GCA_003852805.1. Classification (GTDB taxonomy): domain Bacteria; phylum Bacteroidota; class Bacteroidia; order Flavobacteriales; family Weeksellaceae; genus Elizabethkingia. Next base: position 1,405 of record RDDY01000207.1, on the reverse strand, counting down.
TTTGCGCTGTCTGATTTCTTCGGCCGACGACAATACTTGATCTATCAGGGCAGAACCGACGCGTCCGTTGCCCAAAACAGCCAAGTGCACCGTTTTGGGCTTTGCAGAGATTTCGGCCTCTATAATGTTGACGGCCTTCTGGTCTTGACCTGCGCCCACCACAATGTTTAATTGACGGTCTGCGCCCGAACGGTTAAGCAGCATCGGATAAATGCTGTTGCGCGCCAGTTCAGCCATCAATTGCGGGAAATCGTCCGTTGCAAAACTGATCACCGAAACGCCGCTGATATGGAAAATCTGACTTACCGCCCCTGAAGCAAGTTCGGCGGCAAACTCTTTTGTGAGGCAGGCCACTGCATCATCGGCCACATGGCTGTTTACCAGTACAGAGATTCCTTTCTCAGCCACCTGTTGAACGATAAGCCCGACGCTGATGCGCGCATAGGTAAGCGAGCGGAAGATTCTTCCGTCCACTCCTACTTCACCCAGAAAATCTTTACCCTCGAAGCGGATAATCGCTTTGTCCCGTAACAACTGTACAGGTTTCTTCTTATTCATTTTAGAAAGTTTTCTTATTCATCGGCACTCGCAACAACAAATCAATGCGCAGCCGTCAATTGCACCCGAAGGTCAACTGCGGAATCAAAGCATAAAAAATGTTGATGAAATGCCATTTCCATATTTTCAAATACCATTGAATCGAGCCGGATGAAAATGCGGAAAAGGCTGAAAAAAGAAACTTTCAGTAGCGTTATCTCTCCTTGAATAAAGGTAGAATGTAGCACCTTCTTTGCAATGCACAAAGGGTTGCTAAGGCGTCTTCGGGTCTATTCCCTCGGCCTTTCCTGATAACATTTTCGGTTCTAAAGATCGAATACCGTGCAAAGATATTGAATACCGAACCGCTCATGCAAATGCTTGGTGCAGATTTTCATTACTTAACATAGATTAATGCGCTGCCGTCGCAAGGGCCGTATCTTTGTTTATATAAATAAAAAGAATATGAAAACACTGATTCACAGAGCCAATAGCAGAGGTTTTGCCAACCACGGCTGGCTAAAAGCGCACCACACCTTCAGTTTTGCAAATTACTTTAATCCTGAGCGTGTGAACTTCGGCGTTTTGCGCGTACTCAATGACGACGAGATTGCCGGCGGTGGTGGCTTCGGTGCGCATCCGCACAAGGATATGGAGATCATTACCATTCCGCTGGAAGGCAAATTGGAGCATGGCGACAATATGGGCAACTCCGGCATCATATGCAAAGGCGAGGGGCAGGTGATGTCTGCGGGCACAGGCGTTGTGCACAGCGAGAGGAATGCTGACAGCAAAGAAGCGGTTAAGCTTTTGCAAATCTGGCTGATGCCACGCCGCCGCAATGTGGAACCGCGCTACCAGCATTCCT
>RDDY01000214.1 GCA_003852805.1 Chryseobacterium sp. | reverse complement strand
CTTTGTGCATCTTACTAATATATAAACACAAAGATAAGCAAACCATCTTGCGCCGACAGCGCTCCTTGCACGGTTGTGGTACATAAATTGGATGTCGCAATGTCTAAATCTACAGATTATGAGAGCGATATGGAACGGCGCAATAGGTTTCGGCCTTGTCAATATACCCGTAAAATTATATACGGCAACAGAGGAGAGTAACGTAGATCTGGATATGCTGGATAAAAGCGACTATTCCCACATACGATACAAACGCGTGAACGAGAATACGGGAAAGGAAGTGAAATGGGAAAACATTGTCAAAGGTTATAATCTTGAGGGCGAATACATTGTGCTTACCGATGAAGATTTTGCTGCGGTAAACCCCGAGAAATCAAAGATCTTAGCCATCGAGCAATTTGTCCATGTGGACGAGGTGGACAGCGTCTACTTTGAGAGTGCTTATTTCATAGAACCGCAAAAAAACGGCGAAGACGCCTACCGACTCATGCTTGAGGCATTGCTGGATACAGGTATGGCCGGCGTCGGCACTTTCATCCTTCGAGAGAAAGAACTCATCGGCATGGTTCGGCCTTACAATGAAGAAATTTTGATGCTGAACAGGATGCGTTATTCGGACAATATCCGCGACTATAAAGATCTGAAGTTGCCCGCAGAAAAAAAGGTAAAGCCCGCCGAACTGAAAATGGCGGAAGCATTGATAGAACAGCTGTCCGAGCCGTTTGATCCGTCGCTATATAAAAACACTTATGCCGACGACCTGATGGAGATCATCGAGAGAAAAGCCGCCGGCAAGCGTCCGCGTCGTACCAAAAAAGCTGAAACACCGACTGCTGCCGTTGACCTGATGGCGCAGCTGAAGGCCAGTTTGGAAGCATCTAAATCACAAGGTAAAAAAGTATCCTGATTATGCCATTAAACGAATATAACCGCAAGCGAAATTTTAATGAGACCGACGAGCCTGAAGGCTTGGAACACACGAGTAACGGAAAACTCAAATTCGTGGTACAGCGACATGCCGCCTCACATTTGCATTACGATTTCCGACTCGAAATGGACGGCGTACTAAAAAGCTGGGCGGTGCCTAAAGGACCATCTTTGGACCCTGCGGATAAGCGTTTGGCCATGATGGTGGAAGATCATCCATACAGCTACCGAACCTTTGAAGGTTCAATTCCCGAAGGAAACTACGGCGCGGGCGAAGTGGAGATCTGGGACGAAGGAACCTATGAGCCGTTGGGGATGCAAAAAGGCAAATCCGACGACATGATCATGCAGCGGGAATTGCATTCCGGGTCGCTGAAATTTATAATGCATGGCGAGAAACTGCAAGGTGAATTTGCGTTGGTGAAAATGAAAACAGGCGACGAGAACGCTTGGCTGTTGCTGAAACATCGGGATGAGTTTGCCGAAAAAGGCTACGACGCCGAAGATTATACTGACCCAGATTCAAAAGTAAGCCGATTTGCCCGAGAGAAATTCGGGACTAAAAAAAAAAGCGAACGCCAGCGAAACCACAAGCGAAACCGGCTGAGCGGGAAATTATAGAAGACCCTGTAAACGACCGCAAAGTACCCGGCCATATAACCCCCATGCTGGCACAAACCGGCGATGAGGCATTCAGCGATCCCGATTGGGTTTTTGAAATCAAGTGGGACGGCTACCGCGCAATTGCAGAGATCGGTCATGAAATCAAATTATATTCGCGAAACGGCCTGAGTTTTCTGAGTAAATTCAGAAGAGTTGCGGAAGATCTCGCGCTCCAACAGCACGATATGGTTGTTGACGGAGAGATTGTTGTTTTTGACGACGACGGCAAGCCGAATTTCCAACTGCTTCAGCAGATTGCCGATCATACCGATGCTCCTATCGCGTTTCAAGTGTTCGATCTGCTGAAATTAAACGGACAAAATACAGAGGAATTAACGCTTTTACAGAGAAAAGAACTGCTGCGCGACGCGCTCACCGAAACCGAAATCATCCGTTATTGCGAACATATCCCCGGCGACGGCGAAGCGTTTTTCAGCGAAATACGAAAGATGAATTTGGAAGGCATGATGGCCAAGCATGCGGGCAGTTTATACGCCGAAGGCCACCGAACGGCAGATTGGTTGAAGATAAAACTTCATGAATCCGACGAAGTTATCATCTGCGGTTTCACCGAGCCACGCGGTTCGCGCATCGGCTTTGGTGCTTTGATTTTAGGCCGTTATGACGGAAACAAACTGATCTACGCCGGACATACAGGCACGGGCTTTGACACCGAAACGCTGAAAGATTTATACAAAAGGTTGGAACCGATGGTTATCCGCCGATCTCCGTTTGACGAAAAACCAAAAACCAACATGCCCGCCACATGGGTTCGGCCGGAGTTGGTTTGCGAGATAGAATATACCGAAGTAACCAAGGACGGAATTTTCAGGCATCCCGTCTTCAAAGGTCTGCGCTTTGACAAAGAACCATACGAGATTACCGTAAAAAGTTCTCAACCTACGAAAGCAAAACAGAAAACCAAACCATCCGCATCTATGGCAAAGAAAGATCATCTCGATTCTGAGATAAAAGTCGGTGAACAAAAGATAGCGTTGACCAATCAAGATAAAGTCTATTGGCCCGAAAACGGTTATACCAAAGGCGACCTTATCGAATATTATCAGTCCATGGCCGAATACATTCTGCCGCATTTGAAAGACAGACCGCAATCATTGCACCGTTTCCCGAACGGTATAACCGGCATGAGTTTTTACCAAAAAGATGCCGCCGATCAGACGCCCGACTGGATTCCGATCAAACAAATCCACTCGGAGTCGAACAACAAGATGATCAATTATATTTTGTGCAACGACCGCGCGACAATGGCCTACCTTAACAACCTTGGTTGCATCGACCTGAATCCGTGGACAGCTAAGGCCGACAATCTGGACCATCCGGACTACATGGTAATCGACCTCGATCCGTCTGAGAACAACACTTTCGACGATGTGATAGAAACAGCCCAAGCCGTCAAAGAGTTGTTGGATTTTTGCGGCGCCGAAGGTTACTGCAAAACCTCGGGTGCCACGGGCATTCACATTTATGTGCCGATGGGCGCAAAATACAATTTCGAGCAGGTGAAGGACTTCGCGCATCTGATCGTCGAATTGGTTCAGCGCGAATTGCCTGATATTACAACACTGGAACGCTCACTTAAAAAACGAGACCCCAACCGTATCTATCTGGATTATCTGCAAAACCGACCCGGTCAAACGCTGGCGTCTGCGTACAGCATCAGGCCGCGACCCGGAGCGCCGGTCTCTATGCCTTTGGAATGGAAGGAACTGAAAAAAGGTTTGCGCCCGACAGATTTCAATATAAAGAACGCTTTGAAACGTGTAGAGAAAAAAGGAGATCTTTTCCTGCCCGTTTTGGAAAAAGGCATCGATATGTTGACATGCATCGAGAAGTTGCAAGATCGATGATAAACAAGAAAGACTTTACAAATTGTAAAGTCTTCTTTGTTTAGAACTCAAAAGTAAAAGGCTTTTCCTCGGCGCTTTCGATGCCCAACGCGTCATAAATGTACTTGAAGGTCGAGAGCAATACGGGTTTGCCGTTGATTACCGCAACATCGTGTTCAAAATGCGCCGACGGTTGCATATCAAGCGTTGTAACCGTCCAGCCGTCGTCATGGAATTTCACTCTCTCGGTGCCGAGATTCACCATTGGTTCAATGGCCAACACCAAGCCGTCTTTGATTACCTTGCCCGATCCGCGGCGCCCATAGTTTGGCACCTGCGGATCTTCGTGCATTTTTCTACCTAATCCGTGTCCCACCAATTCGCGCACCACGCCGTAACCGTGCCTTTCGCAATGCTGCTGGATAGCAAATGAAATATCACCGATTCTTTTGCCGCGAACGCATTGTTCAATCCCTTTATAGAGACTTTCCTTGGTCACCTTCAACAGTTTTTTCACTTCCGGCGATACCTCTCCCACTTCAAAAGAATAAGCATGGTCACCGTAGAAGCCGTTCATGTAGACACCACAGTCCACGGACAAAATATCACCGTCTTGCAAAGGTTTGTCATTCGGTATTCCGTGCACCACTTCGGCGTTGGGAGAAATGCACAGATTTTTCGGGAAGCCGTACATGCCTAAAAATGCAGGTTCGCCACCGTTGTCGCGGATGTATTCGCCGCCCAGTTTATCCAGATAATTGCTGGTTACTCCGGGCTTTATTTCTTTCGCCAGCATACCGAGCGTTTTGGAAACCAGTTGCGCACTCTCGCGCATCAGACGCAGTTCGTCAGGCGTTTTCAGTTGAATCATTGTTTGATCTTATGCGGACCTACCAAAAAAGTCCTTTCTTTTTTTCTTTCTTTAACTTGGAATACGCCAGCACCTCGCCGCCGCTTACACGGAATTCTATCCGTTCGTTAATGATGCGATAAATTTCTCCCCAACCCGGGAAACCACCTAAGTTGCGGTCGTCTATGAACAGATCCGCATCTATCTTACGGCTGGCCGTGGCAGAATCGAAGACTTCGCCCTCAAAACTGGAGTTTACCGCGTAAAATTCCAGACCGTGTTTCTTGCAAAAGTCGATGGCTTCTTGCAGTCTCTCGCCATGGCGGTACGTCCACATGATCAGGCGGTATCCTTCCGATTGAAGTTTCAGCAAGGTTTCAAACGCAAACATTTTGGGCTTGCCGATTCCCGGATAGGCATCCTCTACAACGGTGCCATCAAAATCGATCGCTAATTTCTTGTTTGTCATTATTTTGGCTTAACGCCTGCAAAGATAAATTATTTAAAAATCTCTTGCGCGCCTGTACAGTGCAGTTTTGTTATTTGATGAGCACTGTTCCCGTCATTTCTGTGGGAATCGGAATGTCCATTGCGTGCAAAATAGTGGGCGCAACGTCTCCCAACTTTCCGCTGCTCACCTCCCATCTGCGGTTTTTGTCCATCACAACGAACGGAACCAGATTGGTGGTGTGCTGAAACTTCAA
>RDDY01000175.1 GCA_003852805.1 Chryseobacterium sp. | reverse complement strand
GCCATTGCGCAAAACGGTCACTGTCATCCACCGGCAATTCTGCCATACAGTAGAAAGCACCCTTGGGTGTCGGGCAAATAACGCCGGGAATTCCGTTCAGCAGATTCACCATCAGATTCCGGCGGCGCGTATATTCCTCTCGAACGCTCAAGATGTAATCTCTGTCGTTTTCGTGCGCTTTTGTGGCAATGATTTGGCCTAACAAAACCGGACTTAAGCGCGCTTGCGCAAATTTCATCGCTTCTGACAGAATGTTCTTGGAGCGCGTTACCATACAGCCGATGCGCACGCCGCACATGCTGTAACGTTTTGATTCTGAGTCGATGATAATGCAATTCTCCGCCAGTTCGGGAAAAGAAAGCATCGAGATTTGCTGCTTGCCGTCGTAGACATATTCGCGATAGACTTCATCGGAGATGATGACCACGTCGTGCTTCAACGCAATTTCTGCCAACTGTTGCAGTTCTTCACGGGTGTAGAGATAGCCTGTGGGATTGCCCGGGTTGCATATCAATATGGCTTTGGTGCGCTCGTTGATCAACTCTTCGAAATCGCTGATCGGAGGCAGCGCAAAACCGCTGTCTATACCTGACGGAATAGATCTGACCACAACGCCGAGGTGTTGAGAAAAACCGTTGTAGTTCGCGTAATAAGGCTCGGGGATTATGATCTCGTCGCCCGGATCACATAGCGTGGACAACGCAAAGTTGAGCGCCTCAGATCCGCCGTTGGTCACAATAAAGTTCTCGGTCGTCAGATCGGCAAAGCCCAAAGAATGGTAGTAATTGGTTAAGGCGGTGCGGTAATCCAAATTTCCCTCGGAAAGCGAATACTCCAATACTTTGAGGTGGATATCCTTCAACGCGTCTAGGGCGGTGGCCGGTGTTTCGATATCCGGCTGGCCGATATTCAGGTGGTATACTTTGGTGCCGTTCTGCTTGGCAGCCAACGCATAAGGAACAAGTTTACGGATGGGCGATGCAGGCATCTGCATGGCGCGCCGGGATATCTTTGGCATAACGCAGTCTTTAACAGTTAAAATAGTACTACAAAAATAAGGAATTTCCTGCCTATGCAGCCTTAAAAAAACTCCGGCGAATGACCGGAGTGGTATGAAAAACAGTATCGATTAAATCCGTACAATATCAGCGCCGATCGCCTGAAGCCTGCCATCGATGTTTTCATAACCGCGGTCAATCTGCTCGATGTTGTGAATCGTGCTTTTTCCCTCGGCGGATAGTGCAGCAATAAGCAGAGCATTGCCGGCACGAATGTCAGGCGAAATCATGGATGTGCCACGCAACGGACTTTCGTGGTTTAGGCCTATCACCGTGGCCCGGTGCGGGTCGCAGAGAATAATCTGCGCGCCCATATCGATCAATTTATCAACGAAAAACAATCGGCTTTCAAACATTTTCTGATGTACCAGAACGCTGCCTTTTGCTTGTGTGGCAACCACCAAGACAATGGACAGCAGGTCGGGCGTAAAGCCGGGCCAAGGCGCGTCGGTCACGGTCAGGATGGATCCGTCGATAAATTTGCGGATGTGATAATGCTCTTGTGCGGGCACCAGCATATCGTCTCCTTTCTTTTCTATCGTGATGCCTAACTTTCGGAAAGTGTCGGGAATAATGCCCAGGTTTTCCCAGCTTACCTCCTTGATGGTCAACTCCGACCGTGTCATGGCTGCAAGGCCGATCCACGAACCGATCTCTACCATATCCGGCAGCATGGTGTGCTCGCAGCCGTTTAGTTTGTTTACACCCTCGATGGTCAACAAGTTTGAGCCAATGCCGCTGATCTTTGCGCCCATCAGATTCAGCATTTTGCAAAGCTGTTGTAGATAAGGCTCGCAGGCGGCGTTATAAATCTTTGTGACTCCTTTTGCTAAAACGGCTGCCATAACAATATTGGCGGTGCCGGTTACCGATGCTTCTTCCAACAGAATAAAGCTCCCTTTCAGTTCCTTTGCAGAGAGCGAGTAGAAGTGTTGATCTTCGTCGTAATGGAAGTCTGCGCCCAATTCAACAAAGCCTTGAAAGTGAGTGTCCAAGCGGCGGCGGCCGATTTTGTCTCCGCCCGGTGTGGGCATATAGGCCTCGCCGAAGCGTGCCAGCATGGGCCCCAGCAGCATTACCGAGCCGCGCAGGCGTGCACCGTCTTGCTTGAATTCGTCTGACTTTATGTATTCCAGGTCGAGCGAGTCTGCTTTGAAGCTGTAATCGCCTTTGCCGTTTTTTGTGATTTTGACGGAGAGATCGCCCAAGATCTCGATAAGACGGTTGACGTCTTGAATGTCCGGAATGTTTTTGATGCGCACTTCTTCGTCGGTCATCAGGACCGCACAAAGAATTTGCAGAGCCTCATTTTTGGCTCCCTGAGGAACAATTTCTCCGCTGAGGCGCTTGCCGCCTCTTATTTCAAAAGCATCCGCCATTCTTAGTTTCTCTTGTTGTTTTTGTGGTGCGTATTGCGTCTTTGTTGATTGTTGTTTGATTTGCCGTTGCCGTGCTGCTGACGAGAATTGCGGTTGTTCTTCTGGTTGTGATAAATCTTGCTGCGGTCCAAGCTGTCCAAGCCCGTAATATCCAAGCGGCCGCCCGAAAGATCCTGCAAGTGACGACAGATCACTTCATCCTGCACATGCTCTTTGTTGTAGATGTTGTAGGATTTTTTCATGTTGTTGGCAATCACTTGGATCAGCGCTTCTTTCTCATCGCCGTCGGCCATTTCTATAGCGCGCTCTATCAGCTGCGTAATGCTCTTGCCGTAGAATTTATATTCGCCTTGTGATGACGGATATTCCATCCGTTCGGGTTTACGATTCAAACTTTCGCGTGTGGGAATCGGGTAGGGCGAATCGACATCCAGATCATAATCGGCCAAAATGAAAAGATGGTCCCAAAGTTTATGCCGACTGTTTTCCTCGTCCCGAAGATGAGGGTTGCGCTGCCCCATAAAATCTACGATGGAAGCGGCCATCTCCGATCGCTCGTTCTTGTCTTCTATAGTTTTGCATTTCTCCACCAGAGATTGCACTATTCGCCCGTATTCAGGCATGTGCAGCGGAGTACGCTGTGAGTTGTAATCCATTGATAATTTAAAGCTTCAAAGATAGTGAAAATCAGAAAGCGCGATATTCTTCCTCAGTCGAGAGGAAACGGTGTTGCTCTTTCCCCGGCAGCATGCAAGTAGGTGCGGCTATCTTTTCTCTGCGCTCCGCCACTTTATCGTAAACAAGATCGGTAAGCCACGCGGGCAATAGGCGCAGAGAACCGATCAATCGATAAAATCCGCCTAACAGTGATGCAATCTTGAATACCGCCTGAGATTTCGTCAGGTAATATTGCTGCGGCATCCATAGATAGAGCGTGCCGAAACTTGATTGCGGCAGGCCGCGGTCTCGCAAGAAAGCTTGCCCGAAATCCGATTGCAAAGACGCAAAACGGAACCGTCGTTCGGCGTCGCGCTCCAAGATAAACTGCACCCAAAAATTGCAGAAGCCGCAGCGGCCGTCATAAAAAAGGATGTGCTGCCCGTTCACATTACAAAGATAAAGACAAAACCGCATTATCCGTATCTTTGCAAAAATTTTTGGGCTCGGAGAAACCGAGTAACCCATTAATAATCTTCATTATTAAACAAAATTTTATGGCAAATATAGTGGCCATTGTAGGTCGTCCGAATGTGGGCAAATCAACATTGTTCAACCGACTTCTCGAAAAAAGAGAAGCCATTGTAGACAGTACGGCAGGCGTAACCCGCGACCGTCATTACGGAAAATCAGACTGGAACGGTGTAGACTTCACCGTCATAGATACCGGTGGTTATGACGTGGGGACGGAGGATATCTTTGAACAGGAAATCCGCAACCAGGTGCAATTGGCCGTGGATGAAGCCACTTCCATTATCTTCATGCTGAATGTGGAGGAGGGCCTGACCGACACCGACCGCGAAATTTACGAACTCTTGCGCCGCGCAAACAAACCCACTTACGTTGTGGTAAACAAGGTAGATTCTCATACCGAAGAACTGGCAGCCACAGAATTTTACCAGCTGGGCATCGAGAAATATTATACCATGTCCTCGGCTACGGGCAGCGGTACGGGTGAACTGTTGGACGATGTGGTAAAAGACTTCCCGACGACGGATTATGTCGACCCGTTCGAAGGTTTGCCAAAAATTACGATTGCAGGAAGACCGAATGTGGGGAAATCTACTTTGACAAACGCGCTGCTGGACGACAACCGAAACATTGTGACCGATATTGCCGGCACTACGCGCGACAGCATAGAAACACTGTACAAAAAGTACGGGCACGAGTTCGTGCTGGTAGATACCGCCGGGATGCGCAGGAAATCCAAAGTCTCGGAAGATTTGGAGTTTTACTCCGTAATGCGCTCCATCCGCGCTATTGAGCATTCCGATGTGGTTATCCTGATGATCGATGCCACACAAGGTTGGGAATCTCAAGACATGAACATCTTCGGCCTTGCACAGAAAAATCGTAAGGGCATTGTAATATTGGTCAACAAATGGGATCTGGTGGAAAAGGACACCCATTCCATGAAAAAGTTTGAAACTTATATCAAGGAAAGAATCTCCCAATTTACCGATGTGCCGATTCTGTTTGTTTCGGCCCTGACCAAACAGCGGATTTTGAAAGCCGTGGATACCGCGATGGAGGTTTACGAAAACCGCAAGAAACGGATAAAGACCAGCAAACTGAACGAGGTGATGCTGCCGATCATGGAAGCCACTCCGCCGCCTGCGTACAAAGGCAAATACATCAAAATCAAATATTGTGTACAATTGCCCACGCCGTCGCCGCAGTTTGTGTTTTTCTGCAACCTTCCGCAATATGTGAAAGAGCCGTACAAACGCTTCGTGGAAAATCAGCTTCGGAAGAATTTTGATTTTACCGGCGCGCCCATTGAAGTGTACTTCCGCCAAAAATAGAAAGTCTAAACCCTAAATCACCGATCTAAATAATGCTCACCG
>RDDY01000372.1 GCA_003852805.1 Chryseobacterium sp. | reverse complement strand
TGAGAGGTGTCGGCGGTTTCCCGGGATATGGCAATGACCAGACCATCCACACGGTCGCGGATAACGTCGAGCATCAGCTTTTTGGATTTGAAGATCTCTATCTCGTTGTCGACGCTGTTGGTTCCCATGCCGCCCAGCCCCGCAAGATCGGAGAGCATTCCGAGGTCGCCCATGCCGCCTCCGCCGTTTTTGGCATCTTTGATCAACACCGTAGATTTTACATTGTAGACCGGCGTCACCGTCCGGAGCCAGAACCAAGCCACTATCAGCGCTGCCAAAACACTTAAAAGAAACCACGGCCAACGGCGCAGGTAAGGTTTCATAATCTCTGCGAGGCTTACCTCGTCATCAGCCGAGGCTTTGGACCTCGTAGTTGCATTTGTCATAAATTATTATGCCTAATAACCAATGTTTGTTTTTTCTGTACGGAACCGTGAGCGACGGCCGTTGCCGATTGACCCGCGGTATCTCTTGGAAAACCTTATTTACGAATCACCAAGGCCAAGATGGTCACAACGATGGACGCGATCGAGATGTAAAGCCCCGTGTTGGGGTCAATACGTGCAGTGCGCTCGCGCGCTGCATTGGCTTCCACGTAGACTACGTCGTTCTGCTTCAAATAGTAGTACGGCGAATTGATAAAATCTGCCGAGGTAAGATCTATACGGTGGCGGCTGATTTCGCCGTTTACATTACGAACGACCAGGACATTTTTCCTAATACCGTAAATGGTAAGGTCTCCCGCCAAACCCAAGGCGCTCAGGAGCGTGGGATTTGCGTCAGGCACCACATAGGTTCCGGGGCGGTTGACTTCGCCCAAGACGGTAACTTTATAGTTGGTCAGCGTAACCGTAACGATCGGATTTTTCACATACCGAGTCAGGCGTTCGCGCAGTTCATCGCGCAACTGTTCTACCGTAAGGCCCTGTGTGCTTATGTTGCCCAGAAACGGGAAACTGATCGTGCCGTTGCTGTCCACTGTATACATGGGCCCCGAAGAGGGCAACGGCTGTATCTGACTGTTGGAACTCGGGTTGGAGTACTGTGTTGTGGTAACGGTAGAGGAATAATTTTGATTGAACGGCCTGACCACATCCATATCGCGGGCCGATACCGTAATGATCATTTGATCCCCCGGTTGAAGCGTATTCGTGTTGTTCTTGGCTGCGGCTTCCAGCGCGACCGATTCTGCGTCTTGCAGATAATTGATATTATTGCCGGCTGTACAACTGAAAATCAGCATGGTAGCCCCAACAAGGTATAGCAAATATTTTCTCATCAGAATTTAAAGAAATACAAATGTAGCTTTTTTGCTGAAATAACAGCCGCGCGGCAGTTACAGATGATCTAATGCTTCAAACTCCGAGTTGTTGCTCTTATATTCCGGCACAATGGTTTTCAGCAATTTCACCACCTTTACTTTATCGCGGCGTACGGCTGCTCTTATCACCGACCGCGTCAATTTGGATATACCGTCGAACTCCATCGTCGGGTCTCTTGAAATCATGATTTTCTCATGATGTGTCGGCAGGTTTTTGGTCTTGTCGCTCAGAAGCTCTTCGTATAGTTTTTCTCCCGGCCGTAGGCCCGTATAAGTGATCTGCACATCGCGGCCCGGCTCCAACCCGGAAAGCCGGATCATCCGCACGGCAAGGTCTACAATACGCACCGGCTCGCCCATGTCGAACACAAAGATCTCACCGCCTTGGCCCATGGTGCCTGCCTGCAAAACCAGTTCGCAAGCCTCGGGAATGGTCATAAAGTACCGAACAATGTCGGGATGCGTAATGGTTACCGGGCCGCCCTTCTCTATTTGTTTCTTGAAATGCGGTATGACGGAACCGTTGGAACCGAGCACATTGCCAAAACGGGTAGTTATAAAGCGCGTAGCATTGCCCGGTCTGCACTGAAGCGACTGCACAAAGAGTTCGGCCGCTCTCTTGGAGGCTCCCATCACGTTGGTGGGGTTAACTGCCTTATCGGTAGAGACCATAACAAAACGCTCCACACCGAAACGGCTGGCAAGCGTGGCCAAGTTGCGCGAACCGAGGACATTCACCAAGATGGCTTCGTGAGGATTATCTTCAATAATCGGGACGTGCTTGTACGCAGCCGCATGATAGACGACCGAGAAATTGTATTCGCGAAAAATCGATTCCAGCCTGTGGCCATTTGAGATATCTGCAAGGATGCAACTGCACTCTATCTGCGGAAAGTGTGCCTTCATCATAAGATCGATTTCGTACAGCGGTGTCTCGGCCTGATCCAGTATAATGATCTTTGACGGCTTCATTTTGGCCACCTGTCTCACGATTTCGCTTCCTATGGAACCTGCACCTCCCGTCACAAGAACAGCGCGTCCTTCGTGCAATCTGCGCACGTCGGGATTATCGATTTTTATCGGTTTTCGATTCAACAAATCCTCGATCTGCAAATTCTTGATGCCCGCCGCAAAGCCTTTATCCGTTACACTGTCGATGGAAGGAGCTTTCAGAATCTTCACTCCTTTTTCCAGAAATATGCTTACCAGCTTTGCAGTCTCTTCTATGGAAAACTCGTTATTCGTAACCAAGATGCCAAATATGCCGTGTCGCTTGATAAAATCAGTGGTAACCTCCTCGTATCTGTAGATCTTGCGTCCCAGCAGTTTTGCAAACGGCATACGATGTGAGGACACAATAAAACCTTTCACGTCATAAGGCTGAGAAGCGTCGTCGATCAGCGCTCCGGCTGCAGCCACCGAGGCCTCTCCGGCCCCCAAGATCAAAATAGGCGTTGTCTCCCTCTTACCATAAATCTCTCGCGCCAAGTGAAAAATTTCTTTCACAAATACACGGAGGCTGAATAGCAAAGAAGACGAAATGGCCAGATACAGCGGCAGCAACGGATTTAACAACCATCTTTTACCGTTCTTCATCTCTACACCGAAGTTGATAAGCGAGAGAGTGAAAACAGTGGCCAAGGACGCGAATACGATTCTGGTAAAATCGGTGGATGTGGAATGTCTGATTATGCCGGCATAGGTCTTAAACAGTAGCATAAACACTGCATTTACCGAGAGTATCAAGAGGTACTTCTGCCATAAGGCTATGGTGGGTACGGGCAGTACATTCAGCATGGCCAGTACTGCGTACGAAAAGTAAATGGACAAGGCCGATAGAAACAGATCAATGGCAAAGATGACCCATCGGGGGACGTACCCCATTTTACTCAAGTTTACTGCACGCTTTTTCACCTTTGTTATGGAAGTGCTTTACGGTTTCATTATCCGTAAGCATTTTTTTCAAGAGCAGTGATGCTCAATCATTTGTGTCATTTTATAGGATACGTTCTGTTCGTTTCCTCATCACCATTTTATAGCTGCAAATATAGCAATTTCTTAACAACTGTTAAAGCCGATTTACTGTTAAACCCGTTGTGTTTGACAAAATTTACTTATGAATGGCGGAGAATTGCTAAATATTCGCGCACGGTTGACAGAGTGCCGTTTATCTGTGCAGTCCCGCGGTGAATAAGCATTTTACGCCAATCCCAGAAACCTACGGTAGACCTCGGCGTACCAGTCATTGTCGATTACGTATTGGTTGTGCCATAGAACGACAAAGTCGCCTTGCACACGGCGAATGGTCGCTAACAATGACTGCAGGCTTGCCAGTGCTTCAGTCCTGTTGTATTGCTTGTACTGCCAGAGAGTAACATCCATGGCAGTGAGCGGCTTGCACAGGATACGATACGGAGCGTCTGCGGCGAAATCGTAAGGATGGAACGGATGCGAGGTTCCGTTCCTGAAACCTTCCTCAGCGGCGAAGCCCATCGTATAATCGGTTTCGATACCGCAGGCCTGCAAATGATCGAACGTCTGAGACAGGTCGATCCGCAAATAATGCTGCCTGGAGCAGGTTATTTTATCGTTGAGTGTCTTTTCCAAAAGACGGACTTGCCTGCGCATTTCGTTCGCATCCCGGAAAGTCTCGTACCCGGGATGGATGCCGATCTCGGCGCCGTTGCGCCGCAACCGCTCAAACAACGGCTGCAAAACCGGATTGTCAATGGAGAGGTTACGGTCATGCTTTCCTCTCCGTGCTGTAGGGAAGAAAAAAACAGATTGCAATCCTGCGGCATGCGCATCATCGCTGAGCTGAACCACACCGTGGTAATAAGGGTCAAGCGTATGGTCTCTACTGCTCCGGACAATTTCGCGACCGATTTTCTTTAAATTATCCCCTCTTCGGAGAGCACCCACCAGCGCACGCAGTTTGCTTTTAAAATCAGGGTAACGAAGGGTCTCATCGATGTCGTGCGTGGCGATTATTTGCGTCGCGCGGGATTCAACCGATATAAGCTGCTCGAGTTCCCGGCGCAAAAAGAAGGCGTATTCGTCCACCAACGGAATCCTGCTCAGACCGTATTTGCACATCAAGCTGTTTTCATAACGCACGCGGTCGTGCGCATCTTTGTCGGTGCTCAACAATTCGTCAAGAGAGGAAAGTAAGATGAACGGAAGCGATATGATATCGGCCTCGATAAACAAGCGACTGTTCTCTCGTCGAAATAAGGGTCGATGATCGGGATTTATTATGGGGATTTTGTGATGGCTGTCGAACGCATCTACAGTATCTAAAGGTAGTTTAGCCTTTAGTAAACGGTCGAAATCTTCGTCGGAACACATGCGGAAGGCCAAATGCAGATCTTCAATCATCAAGTGTACGCTACCATCGACCACTTGAAGGTTACGCAAATCGACCTTCCGACCGCAGGCAATTCGGAATAAATGTTCTAGCGTATAGCGAATGGCATTGTGCGTACGGAATTTCAATTTTTTTGATGTCAAATGTAGGGAATAATTGGTGGTAACAGTGTAGTAATGTAACAGTGTATTAATGTAGCGATGTAGGGGGGTGTTGATGTGCGTTTAATTGAACGCAGAAGAGGCTGTTGGCTGTTGGCTGTTGGCTCTTTTACGCCGTTTCTGATTTCTAATGTCTAATCTCTAATTTCTATCCT
>RDDY01000364.1 GCA_003852805.1 Chryseobacterium sp. | reverse complement strand
CTTACGACTTTTGGTGTTGCTGTTAACGATACCGCAAACTTCTTACTTGGCTCTTTTTGTGGTTTAAAAGATTCAAGAGTCGAGATTCAAGATCTAAAAATCAGAACTTGAATCATGCACCTAATATCTAAGATCTACCGCAACAAAAAACCGCCTCAGAGTGTGAAGCGGTTGATTGTCAATAACAGTTTCAGAATTAATCTACGCCGCCTTTGCGAGTAGGTTCTTTTACTTCAGGCCATTGCATTACCTGACCCGTGCGCGGATTCACCGGCATCTTTATCTTCTCGGCGGAAGCTTTCTCCGGATCTTCGCTGGCCATGTACACTAAGGTTGCGATTAGCGCTACATTATCTTTCACGTCATCGAAGACAATCTTATCGTAAGTGTCCCTGTTCGTGTGCCAAGTGTAATTGCCGTAAGACCAGTTAAGCGAACTCAACATAAATGCCGGGACGCCTGCCGCCACAAACGACGCATGGTCAGAGCCGCCACCGCCCGGATAGCCCGGGAACGTGGTCTTGATATCCTTCGTCAATTCGCGCGGAGCCGCTGCCAGCCATCTGCTCAGGTAATCGTAAGAATTGATGAAACCTTGCCCGTTGATGTTCTGTATGCGGCCGGTACCGTTGTCTTGGTTGAACACTGCCTGGATGTTTTTCATCTGATCTTTATGATCCCAAACATAGCCGCGCGAGCCGTTCAAGCCTTGCTCCTCGCTGCCCCAAAGGCCCACTACAATCGTACGCTTCGGGTTCGGATAATATTTCTTCAGGATACGCGCCACCTCCATCATGGTGATGGTTCCGGTGCCGTTATCGGTAGCGCCCGTACCGCCGTCCCAAGAGTCAAGGTGTGCCGATAGCATTACAATCTCTTCGGGCTTCTCCGTTCCGGGGATGGTGGCCACTGTATTAAAGGTCGGCGCCATACCTAGATCTTTGGACATTGCCGTAATCTTGATTCTCGGTTTGATGCCTGCTTTCGTCATGCGGTAAAGCTGGCCGTAATCTTCAAGCGCAATATCTATCGTAGGAATTTTCTTGGTTGTCGCGCCAAAGATCTTGTTTACGCCAAATCCTTGAGACCAATAAGAAGAAACGATTCCTGCCGCGCCGGCTTTTTCCAGCTCGGCGTTTAAGGTGCGCGCATTCAGGCCGGTAGCTTCAATGGAATTGCGCCACTGAGTTGCCATTTCCTCCTTCTGCTTTTTCATTTTCTCGTAAGACTCGGGTGTGGCAAACTCTTTCCAGTTATAATCGGGGCGGCCCGTAGGTTGGTATTGCGAAACCATTACAAATTTCCCTTTCACGCTCGGCAGCCAAGCACGAAATTCCGCCGGAGAGGTGAAAATAGGCAGCATCACCACTTCGGCGGTAACGCCTTTTGCCGGCGTGGACGGACTCCACGCCAGTTGCATTCCTTCCAAAGACTTGGAATACGGAGCCACCATTTCTATGTTAGACGGGCCGCGTTCCCAACTGCGCCACTGGCCCCACTGTTCGTTTTTGGCGTCTATTCCCCAACCTTTAAAACGGTTGACGGCCCAGTCATGTGCTTGTTGCATTTTGGGCGTGCCCACCAATCGGGGTCCGATGCCGTCCATCAGTTCGAAGGCCAAAGTTTCGAGTTGCGAATTGTTTTGCGCCTCTTGCACAATGTTGTTCAATACGGCATTTTGCGTTTGTGAGAACGCGAAAGAAAAAGAAACTGCCGACGAGAGCAGCAGCGCCTTAGAGAAATGTTTCATGGTGACTAGTTAAATTTTTAAAAACGACGTGAAGATATTTAATTATGCACTGAATCACAAACGAACGGCCCATGATTTTATCGGTTTGATTGCAATAGAGCTAATTCATAGCAGATTTATCGATGCCGTTTAACCCGAACCATTTCATTTTCAGCCGTATTCGGGCCGAGTTCTGCCGCGCGACGAATGCAGTTTTTAACGAGGAGCGCCGTTACGCAAAGATTTGCCGAAACGAATATGATTAACTTTGCAATATGAATCAGGATACGATCTGTGCGCTGGCGACAGCCGGCGGAGTGGGAGCTATAGGCGTGATTAGAATGTCTGGAGCGGCGTCAGTCGCTATTGCCGACCGTGTTTTTAACGGCGTAGACCTAAACACCGTCGCCTCGCACACGGTTCACTACGGCTTCATTGTCGATGGTAACGAAAGCATTGACGAAGTAATGATCAGTGTGTTCCGCGCACCCAAAACCTTTACAGCCGAAGATTCCGTAGAGATCTCGTTTCACGGCTCTCCGCATATTGCGCGGCGAATTTTGGAACTGCTGACGCGTCACGGCGCGCGTTTGGCCAAGGCAGGCGAGTTTACCATGCGTGCTTTTATGAACGGCAGAATCGATTTGGCTCAGGCCGAATCGGTGGCAGACCTGATTGCGGCTGAGAATGAGGCATCGCGCAAAGTAGCGCTGAACCAATTGAAAGGCGGTGTGTCCAAAGAAATTGCGGTTTTGCGTGGCGACTTGCTCAACTTCACTTCGCTGATAGAATTAGAGCTTGATTTTGCCGAAGAAGATGTGGAATTTGCCGACCGCTCTGCATTGACGAAACTGATTCATAACCTGGAATCTAAGATCAAAAATCTGCTCGAAAGTTTCCGGTATGGCAACGCAGTAAAAAACGGTGTGAACGTTGCGATTATCGGCAAACCGAACGCGGGCAAATCTACACTGCTGAACGCATTGCTCAAAGAAGAGCGCGCCATCGTCAGCGATATCGCAGGTACTACCCGCGACACCATCGAAGAAGTGATGCATATCGACGGAACTGCATTCCGTTTCATCGACACGGCAGGCATCCGCGAAACCACCGATACCATAGAAGCCATCGGCGTACAAAAAGCGAAAGAGAAAATTGAACAGGCGCAGGTATTGCTGTACTTGTTCGACAGTTTGGACTCTACCGCACAGGAAGTCATCGACTTTGTGAAAGAAGTCTACCGTCCCGATTTGAAAGTGCTTCTGCTCCACAACAAAATCGACATCAGTAAAGACAAGGAGGCTTTCGATAATAAAATTAAAACCGCGCTGATCCCGGATTACAGCCACGAACTAATTGACATTTCCGCACGCGAGCAAATCGGTCTCGACCAACTAAGAAGCGCACTCACCGCTTATGTCGAAAATCTGAAAAGCAGCGGCGAGGGCGCCGTCATCAGCAACCAGCGTCATTTTGAAGCACTGCAAAAATCTCTGGAGTCCGTCCAAAAAGTAGAAGAAGCCGTCGACCGGCAAATTACCACCGAGCTGCTCGCGTATGAACTCCGCAACGCTTTGGAAAACCTCGGCGAGATCTCCGGAACCTTTACCAACGATGAGGTCTTGGGGAATATCTTCTCGAAGTTCTGCATCGGAAAGTAGTTATCTTTCTTTTGTTTGTTAATTACCTATAAATGTTATATTTAAGAGCAACTATGTTGCTCTTTTTTGTTGCCTAATTGCTTTATTTTGATTGAATTTGATGTACAGTTGTTGCCCAAGCATCAAGTTTGTTGCCCAAAGCACATCAAAATTATAGTATGGAGAAATAATGCACCAACTAGCTACATAAAGCTACTTTGTGCTACAATTAGCCGTTTCATTATCAGGTACTCCAGCACAAGTACCCAAATTAATTCAATCAGCAGAAGATGGTTTGTTTAGTCGGTTTATGTTCTATGCCTTCAAAAATGAAATTGTATGGCAAGACCCATCACCTAAAAAAGGAGGTATTATTTTCAACGATCATTTCGAAAAGTTATCCAACGATGTGTTACAGGTATATGATTTTCTAGAACAGCACCCTACCGAAGTACAATTAACGCCCGATCAATGGCAACAATTAAATGTAGTTTTCAGTAAACTATTAACCAATACGGTATTATTCAATAGCGATGATACCTCAAGTATTGTATTCCGTTTAGGATTAGTGTTGTATCGTTTCTGTATGATTTTTACTGCCTTACGCAAAGTGGAAAATGGCGATTGTTCAGAAGTAGTAGTATGTACAGACGAAGATTTTTTAGCTGCATTAGAATTGATAAATGTAGATCTAAATCATAGCATCTTAATGTTCAATAATCTAGCAAGTCAATCAGAACCTATTACCTACAAAATGGGCAATAATAAAAAAGCTTTTTACGAAGCATTACCACAATCATTCCAGCGTAAAGAAGCAATAGAGTTAGGTGCAAAGTACAATCTATCAGAACGTTCGGTAGATAATTTCCTTAGTAATTCTGTACCCGAATTATTGTATAAACCTAAAACAGGAGGGTATGAAAAAGTGTAGGTTAATGTCCTTTAATTAATATATTTGAGCAATCAAAGATTTGGCATATAATCTAAAATAAATAGATAAAATATAATGCAAGAATTCAATTTCAACAAACATATAACGCAATTACTTAAAGCAGATCAACGCTTAGTAGATGAAGAAAACGATATACAAATTAATGTACTAAGAGATTTAGTCAATAACCTAGACAGTCAGTTAATAGAACTTTTAATCGCTGATGAAAAGGTTAGAGAAAAGTTTTTTATCAAAATAAAAGACGTTTACGTATTCAAGCAAAACGACTTTATATTTTACTTAGATAGCAAAGTATTAGATGGCTCTTACACCCAATATGCCAATCGTATAGGGTTGGCTGCTGGGGGTAAGTTTCTAACGGATAGTACCGATTATGTATTAGACTTTCCGTATAAAGACTGCGTTTTAGAAGGTGGTCAAAGTACAGAAGAAGGAAACGATGTGTATTTTGAATTTGATGCGGAGGCTAACGACTATGTAGAAAAGACAGCAAAGCGTAAAGAAATTTTCTATAATAACATTATTGCAAAAGACGAAATAGACCGTTTGTTAGAGCCTAAAGCATTTCAGAAAGTAGTATGCTATGATGCCAATGGCGAAACTATTCCTACAACATTCAATAGAGATGCAGAGTTGAATAAACAACGTTGTAATCTTCCCCTTCTTAGTAACACTCAAAAGTAGAGTTTTTTGTTAATATTCC
>RDDY01000242.1 GCA_003852805.1 Chryseobacterium sp. | reverse complement strand
AATGAGCAATATGGTTATTACAATCTGATGCTGTACTTCCGCCTGCCCGATCAAACCGAGATCTTCACCGTAAAAGCTGTCGATAATACGGCAGCGGTTACATTCTATCCGTTTACCGACGGCTATACCGCAATGTTTTCGGGGGAAATTGTACCGGTTGCCGTAGATGATTTGATAAATCTGCAGCCGGAAACCAGCGATGATAACCGGCAAACATCTATTTCAAAAGAGCAATACCTCGCCACGGTACGAAAGGTGATCGACTTTGTACGAAACGAACATCTACCGAAACTGGTGTTTGCGCGACGGAAAATCATCGATTTCGAGGGGCGAGAATTATCCGTTGTCGACAGTTTTCTACAACTGTGCAATGATTATCCCGGCGCGTTTGTGTACTGTTTTGAGCAGAAGGGCGTGTCGTGGATCGGCGCAACGCCCGAATTGCTGGGCAGCTTCCACAAATCGACTAGGACTTTTACGACCATGAGCTTGGCCGGCACTCTGCCGCAGGATGAAGAATGGACTCAAAAAGAAATCGATGAACAGCAACCCGTTACCGATTATATAAGAAACATCTTGGAAGCGCATGCAACCGAGATTTCTGTTTCCGAGACTTACAGCCAGCCTTCGGGCAGCATCAAACATCTGCGCACCGATTTCAGCGCAAAAATCTCGCCCGATGATTTGGAAGAGATCATTAAAGAATTGCATCCCACACCCGCCGTTTGCGGCATCCCGAAAAAGCTCTGTAAAGATGCGATCTCGGAGTTTGAAGGTCAGTCACGGGAATTGTATGCGGGCTACATTCGGGTGGAGACGAGAGAGAATATCTATTTCTTCGTTAACCTCAGATGTGCGCGCTTGTTCCGCGACAAGGCTGTGCTTTTCGCCGGCGGCGGAATTACCGCAGCCAGCGACCCCGAAAAAGAATGGCGCGAAACCGAGCTGAAAAGCGATGCAGTCGGTCGCCGTCTTATCTTTTCTTAACGGTAAGCTGGCTCCACATATTCAGCACCACCGTCAGCAGCAAACCTACCACACCCGCACCTATCGAGTACCAATTGCGATTGTTGCTCGGGTCAAACGCGCCCAAATCCCAGCGGATTGCGTAAAGATTGACAGCGATCAACGCCAAAAGAATAATAAAGAATACTTTATAAAAAGTTTGCATGGCCATTAGAAGTTAATGTAGTTACTGATTAGCTGCGCAAAGTTAGCGGTAAATAATTTAATGGAGATGGCCAGCAAGATAATGCCAAACACTTTTTGCAGAACTTGCAGCGTAGCCTCGTTGATATGTTTCTCCAGCCAATCGGAAGAGCGAAGCACGGCGTAGATCACAATGACGTTCAATACAATGCCCGCGATGATATTTACGGTGTGAAATTCCGCGCGGAGTGACAGCGTCGTGGTCAGGGTACCGGCACCGGCAATCAGCGGAAATGCAATCGGCACAATCGATGCCGACTTGGTTGCACCGGGTTTGTTTATTTCGATTCCCAAAATCATTTCGACCGCGATGATGAAAATCACGAAGGCACCGGCGATGGCAAACGAGTTGACGTCCACCCCGATCAGTTTTAGGATTTTGTCACCGATGAACAGAAACGAAATGATGAGCGCCGCAGAGACCAGCGCGACTTTCTCGGATTCAATCGGCCCGAATTTCTGTTTCAACGATACAATAATCGGCACCGAACCAAAGATGTCGATTACGGCAAACAGTACCATAAAACACGTAACTGTTTCTTTCAGTGAGAAATATTCCAAACCTGCAATTATTAATTATGCAAAAATATAAATTAAAACCGGCTATTTCTCAATATCGGAAAAAACCTGCTTAATCTCGGTCATCAGCTCGGCCATTTCCTCATCCGTCTGTACGGGCATGAAACGCATGAGTTCTACCCGAGATTGCAGCGTACGGTAGGTTTCGGCGGCTTTTGCGCCTCGTTGTTCTGCCACGGTTTTTAAGAAATTGCTCCGCGAACCGTTCTCCACATCGTGTCTCAGTTCAAGATAAGTGTCGAAGAATTCGCTGTAGTTGCGTTCGTCCAACAGCTGTGTGAGCCACGACAGTCGAGTGCTTATATCCGGACGAGGCAACACGGGTTCGGTCTGTTGTTCGGTCGCGGGCGTTACATCCTCATCGTCCGGGAAATAATTTTGTGGTGCACTTTCTGCCGTCGCCGGCATCGGACGTT
Source organism: Chryseobacterium sp. (assembly GCA_003852805.1). Lineage (GTDB taxonomy): Bacteria > Bacteroidota > Bacteroidia > Flavobacteriales > Weeksellaceae > Elizabethkingia. Next base: position 2,853 of record RDDY01000242.1, on the reverse strand, counting down.
GCGAATCGCCTGTAAACAGCTTATGGATCACCCAGCCGAAGAACCCGGCAAACGCCAACGCAAAGAGAATCACCAAGGTGGGTACGCCGTCGCGCGGTTTCGCTGTTTGCTCGTTGTCGCTGCGCAGATTGGGTTCGTCTCGCCGTAGACGGCTCACGTCCTGCAAAACAGTGCCCGTGGTTTGCAACAGCCTGCCTACGGCAGAACCCGAGGCTTCCACGGCTTCTTGCGACAATACATTGAGGAACAATTTGGCGGGCGCGGCCACCGAATATTCCTGATTCTTCGGGTTGAAATACGCCAACTGCTCTACATGGATTGGGATTTCGCCCTCGGTTTTGGGAACGATCACATATTCCGCAGTAATATTTCCGGAGAAGCCTTTGCTTCCGGATTTGACCTGTGTTTTGACCGTCGGCGAGAAAACACTGTAATCATTAGACGGTAGAATCCGCGGCAATTTCACATCCTTCAGATTCCCCGTGCCGCTGAGTTCCATTTTTATTTTCACCGGTTTTCCTATTTCGGTTTGACTTTCCGATACGGGTTTTAAACTGAGGTTGAACTGTCCCACCGCATTTTTGAAACTTTCGGGGGCAACGGGCAGCTTCTTTACGTGAAGTTTTACGGGTTCCGAACTGATGACCGCACTGCCGTTGCGCACCGCTACTTCCGCTCGCATCGCCGGGATCTCCACTACGCCCGACTGGACGGGAAAAATCATAAATGTGGCAACCACCTGCGACGCCAGCAAACTACCGTCCGGTGCTTCTCTTTGCTCCACCTCCCTGCCCGCGTCGCTTATTTTGTAAATGCGCGCATTGTTTTGGTGCGGCACATCGCTCAAAGTCACGGTCCGAAGATGACTAAGATCCCTACTGTAAGCGCGGAGCACCGCAATGGTAGCCTCGTTCTGGAAGATGCGTCGGTCGTGGACTTCCAAATCCATCGAGACGGTTGCCATGGATTGGCGCTCTTGGCGCTCGGCAGCTTTTACGGTAATATCAAAAGGCTCGGATTTGTAGACATTTCCGTTGACCTGAACCAAGGCGCTTCCTATTTTTAGCTTCCCCGCTTGCTTCGGCGCCAAGATCAATTGGTAGATCATCTGGCGACGGCGCGTATCTCGGTCGATAATATCACTGCGTTCCGAGGCGTTGCCTAATATCTCGAATTTGGAAAAATCCGGAAGCATCAACGGCCGCTCCATTTCCAGATCGGGTCCGTCCATATTCAAAACTATGGTTACCAAGAAGCGCTCGTTCACTTTCACGCTTCTTGTGTCGGTGTCGAGCGTGACCGACACCTGCGCAGCTGCGGGAGCAGACGCAAACAGTAAAAAGAGTATGTAACGGTAAAGTTGCATTACCAGTTCTTTTCGTTGCTTAGCGGACTGTTGTTTGCTTTTTGGTTAAGTATTCTGCGCGCCGTATCTCGTTCTTTGTCTTCGGTTCGGCGCAATATTCTTTCTTCGGTTTCCTTGGACATCCCCGGCGTGTTGCGCTGCTTGTTGGCATCGTTGCCCTGACCTTGGCCTTGTTGCTCCTGCCCGCTTCCGCCCGGATTGTTTTTCGGGTCTCCCTGATCGTTTTGTTCTCCCTGATCGCCTTGTTGCGGCTGTTGAGATTGTTGCGGCTGCTTATCTTGTCCGCCGCCTCGGTTTTGCTCTTTATCGCGAAGCATGGCAATCTCGTAGTTTTTACGGATCGCTTCAGTCTCGGGTGAAATCTTCAGTGCTTTTTTGTAAAGGTTCGCTGCTTTGGCGGCGTCACCGGCTTTCATCGCGGCGTTTCCCTGATTGTACAAGGCTGCGGCTTTGTCCGCCTGCGTCTTGCTCAGAGCCTCTGCTCGTTTGTATGCGGCTTCGGCCTCATGATACATTTTTCTTTTGTACAATGCGTTGCCCAAGTTGTAATGCCCCGCAAAACCTTTCTCGTTCTGCCGAATGGCTTCCAAAAAATGAGCGGAAGCATCGTCGTATTTGCGAGCTTCAAAGCTTTTGTTTCCGCGATAAATAAGGGTGTTGTAGTCTTGAGCGTTGAGTAGAAACACCGGCAACATGAAAAAAACAACGTAAAGATTCTTCATCAGCATTTTCCCAACAAAATTATCCGTTTATATGTTAAGATCGCGTCGGGGGTTTGTTAAATATATTATAAAAAGAAGAAACAGAGAAACGGCCAGGAAATACTGGAAATAATGTTTTGCCGATTGCGACCGGGTGGTGGTTGACACACCCGTTCTGTTGCGACCAACGGCATCGATAATCGCCGCATCTGCCGAATCTTTGTTTCCGTCGATGTGAACGCCACCGGTGCTGTTGGAAATCCTTACCAGCGCTTGTGTATCCAAGCGAGAAATGACCGTTTGCCCCGTGTTATCGGTCATGTAACCCATCAACTGTCCATACAAGTATTCGGGAATCGGCCCACCTTCCGCAGTGCCTATGCCTACCGTGGTAACGCGGATATTCTGTTGTTTGGCCAACGAAACAGCAGCATCCACATTGTCCTCGTTGTCTTCGCCGTCGCTGATGAGGACCGCCTCGCCCGAACCGCGCGGAACGTTGCGCAGAAGGATGGCCGCTTCCTGCATTGCGCGCAGGAAATCGGTGCCTTGATGGCTGATCGTTCCTGTTTCTACCGAGGCGATATAATTTTCTATCGCAGCGTAATCCGTAGTCAGCGGCATAACGGAATAGGCATCGCCGGCAAAGATGATTACGCCCACCTTTTGGTCTTGCATCCTTTGCAGCGTACCGATGATCAACTGCTTCTCTTTCGTCAGTCTGTCGGGCGCGACATCCTCGGCATTCATTGAATTGGAGAGGTCCATCATGAAAACCACATTGCC
>RDDY01000126.1 GCA_003852805.1 Chryseobacterium sp. | reverse complement strand
CCGTTGTCTGCGCATCTGCAACTCCGGCAAATACGCCCAGGGTAGCTACCATTATGCAGGCCACAGAGTTCGGCGTGGTTATGCTGTTGTTCATTGTAGGTTTGGAGCTGGAACCCCGTAAATTTTGGGCCATGCGGCGCTCCATCGTGGGCATGGGTCTGGGTCAGATGCTGCTGACCGCCGTACTTTTATTTGCCGTTTTGTATTTTGCCGGCTGGCACAACAGGCAGGCGTTGGTCATCGCTCTTTGCTTTGCCATGTCGTCCACCGCTATCGTTTTGCAGACCCTGAAAGAAAAGAATCTTTTCAACACAGCCGGCGGGGAAGCTTCTTTTTCGATATTGCTTTTTCAGGATATTGCGGTGATTCCCATCTTGGCGTTTCTGCCTTGGCTTGCCAATCCCGATGCATCCCAAGTAAACGAATCGGCGTTGCTGATAAGCTACCTTCCCGATTGGCTTCGGCCGTTCTCCGTTATCTTGGGCGTAGGCGCTCTGATTTTCTTGGGCCGATACGTTTTCGTCCCTTTTCTACGATACGTGTCCAAGGCAGGAATGAGTGAACTGATTACCGGCTCTGCCCTTTTCTTGGTGGTCGGTGTTTCTCAGCTGATGATTATGGTCGGTCTTTCTCCCGCTCTCGGCGCGTTCTTGGCAGGCGTCATGCTTGCCAACAGTGAATTCAGACACGAGTTGGAAGGCAGCATCGATCCGTTCAAAGGTCTGCTGTTGGCCGTATTCTTTGTCAGTGTGGGCTCTACCATAAATTTCAACACCATTGCTGCCGATCCGTTGTTCATCTTCACTACGGTGGTGGCCGTTGTGGTGGTAAAGTCAGCGGTGCTGTTTGCGGTGGGCAGGATCTTCAGAATGAGCAACGACCAGAATCTTATTCTGACGTTCGGTCTTTCGCAAGTAGGCGAGTTTGCCTTCGTTCTTTTGGCTTTTGCCACAAAGTTGTACTTGATCGATCCTGTGCTCAATTCGCAAATGTTGGCCGTGGTAGCCATTACCATGTGTGTAACGCCGTTCCTGACCATGTTGAACGACCGTGTCATCGAGCCTAAACTTAACTCCAAAATTACCGACGAAGAGATCGACCCTCAAATCAAACAACGTAAAATTATTATTGTAGGTTTCGGCCACTTCGGCAGCACTGTGGGTCGCTTGCTGAAAGCCAACGGACTGAAAGCTACCATTTTGGACCACGATTCAGACCGCGTACAGCTGCTGCGAGATTACGGTTTTAAAGTTTACTACGGCGATGCCACCCGGCTGGAACTGCTGCGCGCGGCGGGCGCTGAAAATGCGGACTTACTCATCATCTGCCTGGACGATCCCGATGCCAATTACCGAATATTGCAGATGGCCAAGAAGCATTTTCCGCAATTGAAGATTTTTGTGCGCGCCAAGAACCGTCTGGATGCCTACAAATTTATCAATGCGGGTGTGGACAATATCTACCGTGAAACCTTAGGCACCGCGGTAAACATGGGAGTGGATGTCTTGCAGGCCGCAGGGATGCGTCGGTATGCCGCCCGCCGAATGGGCAAGCGTTTTGAAACCATCGACAAACTTTCGGTGCGCCGTTTGGCCAAAGAAGATATTCAAGATCGCCCTGCCTTTGTCATCAACGAGAGTTTGGAACGCGAAGCCTCGTTATTGGCAGACGACAATATCTCATTCGCTGAGAACAACCGTTGGGGCGATATCGAGAATTAGCGTACAACTCTCACACTGCCGCCGCTGCTTTCGGTTTTAGAAACGTCTACATCGCCGGAGCTAAAAATCTTGATGTTGCCTCCGGATGAAGCCTGTGCCACCGCACTCTTTGCAACGCCCAGAAATGCACCTCCGCCGCTGGACGCCTGAAGCGTAGCCGTTTCTGTTCGTAACTGTCTCGCGTCTACGGTGCCGCCCGAAGATGCCTGTACGCTTGCTTTATTGCTCTTGCCCGCAACCTTGATGCTTCCCGATGAAGAAGCCCCGAACTCTGCATTCTTCGCCCAGATATTGCCTGTGTAACTGCCACCGCTGGAAGCGTCTGCCGTGAAATTGTTCGCCTCCAGATCTCCCTGAATGGTCGCGCCGCTGCTTACGCTCAAGCGCATCTTCTCGCTCAGGTATTTATCCATCGCTTTCACATCAGCGCCTGATGACGCGCTGAGCGCTTCAAAATCACGCGCATAAATCATTAGCTTCACCTGCCGTACCGGGATTCTGCTCATTGGTTTTACTCCGATTTTCAGATCGCCGCCACGGTTGGTCACTACAATTTTCGACTGCAGATTCGCCGGCGCATGAACCACCACACGTTCTTGCTGCGCTTTAACAATCTCTGCATTCAAACCGGCGCTGACGGCAATTGCATCAAAATCTCCGTCGTAAACCTGTTCGGCCACGGCCGAGTTTCCGCTTTCACCGACAAAACCGTCGGTCTTCAGATTGCTGTTGCATGAAAGAGTTGCCATCAACAATAAAGGAATTGTTATTCTTACCATAAATCACAAATTAAAAGTTATACTGCCAATAATCATTATCTTTATAAATGTAAATAAAATCGAATGAAAAACGCTACTTATTTGATGCTGATTGCTGCCGCCGGCGCGTCGGCCTCTTGTTCCGTTATGAAAAATCAAGCAAAACCTTCTACCGACTCAGCCGCTCCGGACGCAGCCGTTGATGTAAGCAATCCGCTGATGGTACGCAGTCCGCTGCAATACCAAGCACCGCAATTTGACAAGATAAAAAATGCACATTTCCGTCCCGCTTTTGAGCTCGGACTTAAAGAGCAAACGGCAGAGATCGAGAAGATTGCCAACAATCCGGAAAATCCCACGTTTGGAAACACAGTTTTGCCGTTGGAAACAAGCGGCGTGATATTGACTAGAGCGCGCACTGCCTTCGGCGCGCTCACGGGCGCCAACACCAATGACGAGCTTCAAAAGCTTAGCCAGGAATACGCGCCTGTCTTTGCCGCTCACTCGGACAAGATTTACTTGAACTCGAAACTTTATCAACGAATAAAAAGCGTGTATGACAACCGTGGTTCGTTGGACGCCGAAAGCCGTCGCTTGGTTGAGAACTACAAGCAGCAGTTTGAGATTGCAGGAGCTGCTTTATCTGATGCCGATAAAGTTCAACTCAAGAAAATAAATGGGGAACTGGCCACGCTGCAGACCACCTTCAGCAATAAGTTGTTGGATGCGCGAAAAGCCGGCGCATTGGTGGTGGAAAATGTAAAAGAATTGGACGGGCTGAGCAACGATGAAATTGCCGCTGCCGCACAAAATGCGACCAATGCAGGCATGCCCGGTAAATATCTGCTGGCGCTACAAAATACCACGCAGCAACCGATGTTGCAAAGCTTGAAAAACAGAAATACCCGAGAGCGTCTGTTCAAAGCCTCATGGACGCGCGCTGAGAAAAGCGACGAAAAGGATACGCGCGCAACCTTGGAAAAAATAGCAGCCCTAAGACTGCGCAAGGCCAAGCTGTTGGGCAAGCCTAACTTCGCAGCATGGAAGATCCAAGACCAAATGGCAAAAACGCCACAGGCCGCCGAGCAGTTGCTGGATAAATTGGCCGGGCCCGCCGTAGCGAAAGCAAAGCGTGAAGCGGCGGAAATCCAAGCGCTGATCGATAGCCAAAAAGGAGGCTTCAAACTCGAACCTTGGGATTGGAACTTTTATGCGGAGCAAGTAAGAAAAGCCAAATACGATTTGGACGAGAATGAAATCAAACCCTATTTCGAGATACAAACCGTTCTGGAAAAAGGAGTGTTCTATGCCGCTGAAAAACTCTTTGGTATTACCTTTAAAAAGCGGCCGGACTTGCCTGTATATCATCCCGACGTAGTGGCTTACGAGGTCTTCGACAAAGACGGCTCGTCGCTGGCGCTTTATTACTTGGACTTTTACACCCGCGACAATAAAAACGGCGGCGCGTGGATGAACAGCTTTGTGAAGCAATCGAAACACCTGAACCAGAAACCGGTCATTGTCAACGTTTACAATTTCCAAAAGCCTGCACCCGGAAAGGCTTCGCTCATCAGCTTTGACGATGTGACGACCATGTTCCACGAATTTGGCCACAGTATTCACGGTATGTTTGCCGACCAAAATTACCCGAGCCTTTCGGGTACCTCTGTGCCACGTGATTTTGTGGAGTTTCCGTCTCAGATCAATGAACATTGGGCATTGGAACCTACGGTACTGTCCAACTATGCTTTGCACTACCAAACGGGGAAACCTATTCCGCAGAGCTTGGTGGATAAAATCAAAAAAGCACGCGACTTTAATGAAGGTTATGCCATGACCGAACTGCTTGCCGCCGCAACGCTTGATATGGCGTGGCACACGATAACGGACGAATCACAGATCAAGCCGGCGAATGAATTTGAAAACGAAGCGTTGGAAAAGCACGGTCTGCTGCTCAAAGAAGTCCCTACGCGGTACCACTCTCCGTACTTTGCTCATATTTGGGGCGGTGGCTACTCGGCCGGTTATTACGCTTATATCTGGTCAGAAATGCTTGATTTCGATGCGTACGACTGGTTCGTACAAAACGGTGGAATGACGCGGCAAAACGGCGACCGTTTCCGCAAAGAGATTCTCTCTGTGGGCAACAGTAAAGATCTGAACCAAGCTTTCAAGGATTTTACCGGTCATGAACCTACAGTTGAACCTTTGATGAAAGGAAGAGGATTGATAAAGTAGTAAAATTAAACAACTGCGTTCGTACATCGAACGCAGTTTTTTCTATGCTTAAATGAAGATGCGATAGCGACTGCAAACAGTCCAAAAGATTTCTTACGTCCACATTACTACTATTGGTTTACCTGTTCATAAATTTACAGTATCGGGAAATAAAACAGTTATGGGGAACATAAAAATCGGCTGAAACATAGCTGTTTAATCTGTACACATGTGAACGGTCGGTTACAAAATGCTACGTGTTAGGATCATAAAACAAAAAACCCTCATACCGTAATGGTATGAGGGTTTCGATAAAGACCGGCGGCGACCTACTCTTCCGCGTTAGCAGTACCATCGGCGCTGGC
>RDDY01000221.1 GCA_003852805.1 Chryseobacterium sp. | reverse complement strand
CGAAATCAAAAAGATTGTTGCGCGTATTGTTCGTCAAGAAATACCCGCCAAAAACGCGAACGCCGAGTTTGCGCCCCGCAGCAAATTCCCAACGGTAATAGCCTTCCGCTGACAGTTTTTGGAAATCATCCATCAGCTGCACGCCGGCGCTCAGATATTTCTCGTGGATCGCGCTATTATCGGCGTAGTTGTAGTTGATGTTCCAGATGTTGTATTTTGAGTAGTCGTTCTTCATCATCAGTTCCTGCGACAGTTCGCGCTGAAAATAACTGTAAGAAAAAGACACGCTTCGGCCGATCTGACTGCGCGGATTCTTGGTGAAATTCAAGTTCGCATAAGTGTTGACCTTGGTGTAGGGCAAATTATAATCATAGTGGAAATAAGATGCCGAGGTGCCGACGGTCAGGCTGCGGAAAAAACTGTTTGCCGGCATAAAACTGTAAGACACTCCGCCACTGCCCGTGAGTGTGCCTGTGCCGAAGCTGTAGTAAGGCATCAGGCTGTATTTGAGTTGTTGCTCAAAAAGACTTTTGTTATGGAAGTTTAGGCCCAGCATCAGCTTGTCATAATTGTTCCAACTGATGCGCGGATTTACGAAAATCTGGTTGTATTCGGGATTGGGGATGTCGGTAAACAGGCGCAGGCGAATCTTCTTCATATTGGCAAACATCCCTTGGGTGTAGAGATAATTGTCACGGAAATTGGCTTCGGGGAAGAGATAATCATCGTTGACGATGATCTTGTCGCTGCCGTTGTCAAGGATGTTGTACATCTGCGTTCCACGCGAGGTATCGGTATCCTGCCAATACTGCTTTTTCTCGCCGGTCTCCTGTTCGGTTTCCAACAAGAAAGGAACGGCCAAGTCTGTGTTCTTCTTTATCTTCACCGCCAGCCGATCGTCCTTTCTTTTGAACGAGCGTAGCTTAAAATTGACTCGGTTTTTCCTGCGAATAAAATCGTCCATGAAAGCTGCGGAAGAGTCGGAAGCTTTTGTCAGCTTTTCCAAAAAATCTTCGCCATCGGTATATCGTCGATTGCGCGCTGTAACAAAATCGTGTAGGAATTTCTCAAAGTTTTCCTTGCCCATCTTCTCGCTCAAGAAATAGAAAACGGTGCCTGTCTCGAAACGGCTGATGGCCATTTCGTTGAAATTGCTCAGATCGTCCAAAGGCGTTGCGATTTTCTGATCCAGATTTTGGCTCATGATGTATTGATAGCCTAAGGCGTAACGCTCGCTAAGTTTCAGTTTCGCTGCGTGGAACCATTTTAACGGATGAATTTTCCAGACGCGAAGGGTTTCAGGAAGGTCACCCAACAAGAGCCGATCGGGATAATTTTCGTTGAGATAACGCATCTCTAAATAAGTGCGCAGGCCGCCGTAGAGCCAATGGCCGGTATTGCGGTCTGCCGTAATGGCTTTGTTCACAATATGCTGCGCCAAAATACCGATGTAGTTCAGGTCGGTTTTTTCGTAATCGGTAAAGAGCTGCAATTTGATTTTCTTGAAAACAATGTCGTCCGAACCCACAAATGCGTTCTTGCGGCGTTGCCTGCTGCTCAGGAAAATTTTATCGGGAACATAACCCAGCTTTTCTTTTAGGAAAGCCAGTTGCTTAGGTAAAATTATACGGAGATAAGCGGCCTCATCTTCGTTGACCCTGTAACCTAACGAAACACGCACGACTTTGTCGTCTGTCATTAGGTTGAAAACGGGATAGTCCAAATCCGACAGCAAAAATTCGGGCTCCGTGGTTATCCGGCCCGCAAAGGTGTTTTCGTCCACCGACGGCAGATCAGAACGGAAAGACATGTCATTGAAACCCTCAAATGCCACCTGCATCCATCCGCCTGGGAATTGGGTTTGATCCAGATCGTTGTAAAAACGCTCCTGTTTGTTCTCGTGGTCAAAGGCATCGGGAATCAAGAAGAAATATTTCAACAACATGCCCGTGGGGTGGTAACCGTAATTGGTAAAGCGAGCATCGGGCAGCTTTAGGTTGTACTGCATGTTCAGCGTTGTCTTGTCGCCCGGTTTCAGCGGTTGCTGCAATGTGATGAATATATTCTCTTTGTCGATACGCGAAACCGTTGACACACCGGATTCCAAACTGAGATTTTGCAAGTATCCCAATTGATGTTTCTTGGCGAAGTGAAGGTCGGTTTTGCGGTCCTCCAACATACGCGTGGAAAGGGTTGTTCCGCTTGTGCGGTAGGCGTTGGCCCAAGCCAACAATTTGATTTGGTCGAGCGGTGCATCGGAGCGGTTGGTATAGACCAAGCGCTGACTCACGTGCAAAGTATGCGGCCCATTGCCCGGCGACACTTTTATGAAGATGCTGTCCTGCGCCGCAGCGAATGCAGGCAGGAGAAGAGAAAACAAAAAGAAGCGAAACAGGGTGCGGTTCATAGATTGCGGTTACCAAATATAACCAATATCCATATTCGGCACCGGTTAAATGAGGGTGGAAAATTAAAGAGATTGCAGCCTTGCAATAAATCGGCCATTTCTCTGTAACGGCTCATCTTTATCGTTACCGTAGCCAAATGATGTTGTCTTTTTAAATCGAACTAAAGTAACTGTTTGAACCTTTTCGATGGGGATGATTTATCGCCGCGCGGCTTCTTTCTTATAGTCGGTAAGAACGCTTAGCTGATCGGCATTTCCTTGCTTCTGCTGTTTTCCATGACCGATGGTCATTCGCTGTCACTTTTTAAATGAAAATTGCTATCCATTATATCGTACAGTTTTTTGAGGCTGAATCATTTCGTTCAACGGTGAAATCAGCTTGCTAAGATATCTGTTTTACGGCTGATTGCAGATAGAAGCATTCTTGCAGAAATCAGTTTGCCGTGGTTCTAAATTGCTGGTTCCATTTATTTTTAAGGATTCTACTCGTTTCTCAATCATTAAATTTCTTGGTCAGCTGTTATTGTCAGCATTGTTGCCGGTGCTGTTTTCAGACTTCGAAAAGCGGTCAGTACACCAGTTAGCAGGATTATTTTTAATGTAGGCTGAGATGCGATAAAACGCCTCATCGTTCCTGATGATGTGATCATGGAAGCGCGATTGCCACGCAAATTGCAGTCCCAGCAGATTGCAGTATCCGGTTACTGCAGATTTGTATGAACGGATGATGGCAGATACGGTGCCGGCCTTTGGCGAAATTTCGGACATCCGTTGGTTTTTGTTCGGCGGCCCCACCGTGGGGCCGTTGTCGCCGACGGAGCCGTCGCCCGTGGTAGGATCATTGATTGTAGGGCCGTTGCATGCAACGGCCTTACGGTCGCCGGCCGTACCATCGCCGTCGCCACAATCGATGGTTTTATTATCATCACCATTCAAAATCAAAATCCCGTGCACATGATTCGGCATCACCACAAATTCTCCCAATTCAACATTCCGTGTATGGTTCTTTATTTCGCACCATAACACATGTGCAATTGCACCGGCAGGAGATAATTGTATTTTCCCGTCCACAATTTCACCAAAATAATGCTGGCGATCGTGCGTGCAAATGGTAATGAAATAGGCAGCATTGCTGCCATAATCCCAGCCCGGCAATCGTGCAGATTCATTACGGTATTTGCCTTTAAATTTTTCAGACATGACCACGCGGTTTTTGGATGGTAATTACGGATCTGATTTATATCTCGTTGGTTGACAGTGATAAAGGTAAGCAATACTACAGTGCATCCAACATCAAAAAACCCGAAACATCAGTTCCGGGTTTTCACAGTTTACAACAGGTTGCTTACTGCTGTTTACGATAAGCGTAGTAAAAGATTACCGGTAAAACGGTAAAGGACAATACAAGACAAATCAACAGTCCACCCACAATCATAATCGCCAATGGCTTTTGAATCTCAGACCCCATACCGGTCGACAACGCGGCGGGAAGAAGTCCCATCGAACCCATCAATGCGATCATCACAATCGGACGAATACGGCTGCGAACGCCGATGCTGATAGCTTCTTTCAGATCATTCTTTCGCAAATATTCTTTCATCACGGCAATCAGGATGATGCCGTTAATAGTATTTACACCGAACAGGATAATCAGTCCGATGCCCGCCGAGATGCCAAAAATGGTATTGGTAATCCAGAGCGAAATAAAACCACCGATGAAAGCAAACGGTATGGTGAAAGCTGCAATTCCTGTATCACGCAGGTTGCCGAAGTTGCTGTAAAGCAGAATCAGAATCAACACCAGCGAAATAGGGATGACGGTCATCAGCTGTTTGGTCGCGCGTTCTTTACTCTCGAATTCACCCGCCCATTCCATATAGTTTCCTTTCGGCAGTTTTACTTCCTGGTCGACAACTTTCTTGGCTTCGTCTATGGTACTGCCCAGGTCGCGGCCCTCAATGCTGAAACCGATGCCGATATATCGGCTGTTTCCTTCGCGATAAATAAATGCAGGCCCGGTCTGGTAACTGATGGTCGCTATTTCCTGTAGCGCCACGTTCTGGCCATTGATTGTCGGAATCTGGATGTTGCCGATTTTCTCTGGCGTGTCGCGGTACTCTTTGTCGAAACGCAGCACAATATCGAACTGACGTTCGTCTTCGTAGAAAGTCGTAGCCGCCTGACCACCGATGGTCATTGCAATTACTGCCTGAACATCCGCTGTATTCACGCCATATTTCGCCATTTTACTGTCGTGCAATTGGATATTCAGCTCCGGCAAGCCGATGTTCTTGAACACATTCACGTCGGTAACGCCACGAACTTTGTCAATGCTCTTCGCTACCAGGTCGGCGTATTTTTCCAGGTCGTAAAGATCGTCACCGAAAATCTTGATCACGAGCGAACTTTTTACCCCCGCTACATATTCTTCCACATTATCCTGTATCGGCTGGCTAAAACCGAAGTCTATGCCCGGATATTGCTGGAGCAGTTCACGCATCTGCTGCACGATTTCATCTTTCGACAGACCTCGTTGCCATTCCTTTTCAGGCTTTAGTTGAACATTGAATTCGATGTTGAAGAAGCCTGTCGGGTCGGTGCCGTCATTCGGTCGACCGGTCTGGGTCAGCACAAAATCTATTTCAGGCGTTTTTTCGCGAAGCAAG
>RDDY01000087.1 GCA_003852805.1 Chryseobacterium sp. | reverse complement strand
TGCCAGCGAGCGCAAACCGATGTATATGGCGAGTTTGGGACTGTCAAAAACCCTGCTGAACGGCGACGGTACGCTGACCATGAATGTTCAGGACATCTTCAATACGGGCGGTTTCAAACGCAAGAGCATCAACCCTACCTTCATTACCGAATCTGAGATGAAGTGGAGCCCGCGTCAGTTCAACATTTCGTTTACTTACAGATTCCGTCAAGGCGACAAGGTGGATCAACCGAAGAAACCGAGACGCGACATGGAAAACGGCATGGGCGAAGACGACATGCCACCGATGTAGACCGGTTGAGATTAACCGCAAAAGCAAACCCCGAGAAAATTCTCGGGGTTTGTTGTTTATTGTCGTTGTTCCAGATATTTCTGCCACTGCCACGTAGTTCTCAGCGCTTCCTCCAAGCTTGTATCGGCTTTCCAGCCCAGCTCGTTTTCTGCTTTGTCTGCGTTGGCGTACGCAATCGTGATATCGCCAGGGCGGCGCTCGCAGATTTGGTACGGCACTTCTACCGAGTTGGCTGCTTCAAAAGCGTGCACCACTTCCAGCACGGACGAGCCTTTGCCGGTGCCGAGGTTGTAAACATCAATCACCGTATCCGCTTCTTCTTTGAGCAATTTCTTCAAAGCAGCGACATGAGCCTTCGCTAAATCAACCACATAGATATAATCGCGGATGGCGGTGCCGTCTTCGGTAGGATAATCGTTGCCCCAGACATTCAATTTCTCTCTGATGCCTGCGGCCGTCTGGGTGACATACGGCACAAGATTGTTCGGAATGCCTATGGGCAGCTCGCCCAACTTTGCCGACGGATGCGCGCCGATGGGGTTGAAATAACGCAGAAGCGTAACCTTTTTATGATGAGCCGTTGCAAAATCCTTGATGATTTCCTCGCCCATCTGTTTGGTTTTTCCATAAGAAGATTCGGGCAGTTTCAGCGGCGTATCTTCGTCGATGGGTTGTTTATCGGCTTGACCGTAGACGGTGCATGACGAGCTGAAAATGAAATTGGAAATGTTTCGCTCCTTGAACTCCTGCAACAGATTGATCAGCGAGAACAGATTGTTCTCATAATAATCCACCGGTTTTTCCTGGCTCTCGCCCACTGCTTTGTAAGCGGCGAAATGAATGCAACCGTCGATTTTGTGCGCATCCAGCAACTGCTTCAGCAATTCTCTGCGCTTTAAATCAAACGGATAGAAAACAGGTTTTTTCCCTGCAACTTCTTCAATGTTGTTCAGAATAAATTTCTCCGAATTTGAAAGATCATCTACGATAACGACATCGAAGCCGTTGTTAAGCAGTTCTACAACCGTGTGCGACCCGATGTAGCCGAGACCGCCCGTAACCAGTATTGTCATTTTGCGTTCTGTATTTTTAGCTGTTTTAAATTTTGCCGAGGCAGTACTTTAGCAGTTTTCCGGTGCTCAGCACTTTGTCAAAGTTGGAATCTTTGACAAAGTTTAAAAAGGAGTGTTTAAGCATTCAGTGGATGATCGGCTTCTATATTATGGCAAATAATAAAATTATTTTTACCACCGAACAATTCCAATACCCGTTCTCTACAGATTGAAGTTTCAGCATTTGAAATGATCGATCTGTAAGACGAAAATCTATGGTTCCGAAAATCAGCCGGGTTTTGATGGACATAGATGATCAAATTGCGCAGATACTCTTCCGTTTCAACAGCGATCCGTTTGAAGGGTGACTCAAATACAGAACCGCTGCGTTGGTATACCTTATTAAATGCTTGGGTATAACTGCTGATCAACTTGCCGATCGCTTTACTGTAGAGTGAGTTCTCCGAGTGCAAACCTTTCTCCTTAAATTGCTGCGGTCGTCGGTCCGATTCTATTTTCGGCTGCAGAATAAAATGGAAGTGATTCGGCATCAGGCAATATGCATAGATATCGAATACCGGAAGAAGATAATATGATGCCTTACGCAGGAAGAACGACATATTTTCACTGTTCAGAAAGACCAACTTCGAGTTTACACCTCTGTTGTAAATATGGTAAACCTTTCCGGGCGTTAAAACATCTTCTCTTATCTGCATATCTTCTGTATTTAGTCGCCACTCAGTTGTGCACTGTCTAAACTTTGACAAAGATTTAAAACTTTGTCAAAGTAGATGCCGTAGTGAATCTGCCGGCACATACCGATCGCTTTACGAAAGTGTCACCATTGACAAAGCTTTGACAAGGACTCTGAACTTCGTCAAAGCGCCATAAACTGTAGCACCTTGTCGGTAATGTATTTCAACTGCTCTTCATCCAATTCGGTGTGCATGGGCAGGGAGATTACCTGGTCCAACAGCTTGTCCGTATTTACAAAATCTTCGGGCTTGCTGTCTTGGAAGTAGGCCTTCTGATTGCGCAGTGCCACCGGATAATAAATCATCGCGGGAATCTCATTCTCTGCCAAGAACGCTTGCAGTTCATTTCGGCGGCCGTTTAAAATGCGCAGCGTATACTGGTGAAAAACATGCGTAGAGTTCTCCGCACGTGTAGGAATCAGAATATCTGCGTGGTCGCCAAAAGCGCGGTCGTAGTAATCGGCTGCTTTTCTGCGCGCTTCGTTATAATCGTCGAGGTGCGGAAGCTTTTTACGCAACACAGCCGCCTGAATACTGTCCAAGCGCGAATTGACGCCCACCTCGTCGTGATAATAGCGTTGGTACATACCGTGGTTCACAATGCCGCGCAGTCGGTGCGCCAAGTCATCGTCGTTGGTAAAGAGCGCGCCGCCGTCGCCGTAGCAACCCAAGTTTTTGGAAGGGAAAAACGAGGTGGTGCCGATGGTTCCCATCGTGCCCGACTTTTTGGTTTCGCCGTTTTTGAATGTATATTCTGCGCCGATGGCTTGGGCATTGTCTTCAATCACATACAGATTATGGTCTTTTGCGATCTGCAAGATTTCATCCATATTGGCGCACTGACCGAAAATATGCACCGGAATGATGGCGCGCGTACGCGGAGTGATGGCCGCACGAATTTTTTCGGGGTCGATGGTAAAGGTATCGTACTCCACATCTACCAAAACGGATTTCAGTTTCAGAAGTTGGATCACCTCGACGGTAGCTGCAAACGTGAAGTCTGCCGTGATGATTTCGTCGCCTTCTTTCAGATCCAACGCCATCAGAGCAATCTGCAATGCATCGGTTCCGTTGGCGCACGGAATCACATGCTTCACATTCAGGTAGTCCTCAAGCTCGGTTTGGAAATCTTTGACTTCGGGACCGTTGATAAACGCCGAAGATTCCATAACGTTGAGCACCGCATTGTCTACATCGGCTTTTATTTTAAAATACTGACCCTGAAGGTCGACCATCTGTATTTTCTTCATATCAAGATGTTTGTTTTATTCTTTTTCATTGCTGAGGTTCGCGAAAATGTCAGTTGCGAAAAGCTTCAACAACAGCAGGGTTTTGCTTTTTATTTGCTGTCGTAAAAATAAGCTTTAAAAAACAATCGGGCCGAATTTATACGCGATTAAATCCGACGGGGTTCGGTTTTTAGTACCTTTATATCATGAAAAAAACTCTACTCTCTGTACTGATTATCGTTTGGTCAGTGTCGACGGCGCAGACTTCCGAGCTGGTTTTCGTCCATTTCAAGGACAAACCCAATGCTGCTGCTTTTTTTGAAAATCCCGCATCGGAATTATCTCCGAAAGCTTTGAGCCGACGGTCGGCGCTGAACATCCCGTTGGATTTGCGCGACGCACCGATAGAGACTTCCTATTTACAGAGTATTGCCGCGCTGGGCTTTGATATAAAAGACGCATCCAAATGGCTGAACGGCGTGGCGGTAAAGGCAACAGCCGCACAGATTTCAGCATTGGAACAACAGCCGTATGTGGCCGGGGTAGAGAGTTTTGTAAAAAACCGAAACGGCAAGATCGGCCCTCATCAGAGTAAATTTGACAATGAACTTGAGGCAAAGACAAATTTCAATTACGGCAGCGCAGATGCACAGATTTCCCAGATCAATCTGAAGCCGCTGCATTTGCAGGGGAAAACGGGCGTGGGCATAAGCATCGCGGTCATCGACACAGGCTATCCCACGGTAAACACCGGCAGCAGTTTCGCCCGCATCCGTAA
Organism: Chryseobacterium sp.; assembly: GCA_003852805.1. GTDB lineage: Bacteria > Bacteroidota > Bacteroidia > Flavobacteriales > Weeksellaceae > Elizabethkingia. The sequence goes on along the minus strand of RDDY01000087.1, from coordinate 1,013 downwards.
CAACGGACAGATAAAAGGCGGTTACAATTTTGTGCAGAAGAACAACAATATCTACGGCTACGACCTTAACAGCCACGGCACGCTCTGCCTGAGCGCAATAGCCGGCTACCTGGAAAACGCTTTTGCCGGCAGTGGTCCCGACGCCGATTTCTACCTTTATGTCTCCGAAGACGAAGCGCGCGAAATACCCGAAGAGGAAATCTACTGGATACAAGCCGCCGAGCAGGCAGACCGCGTGGGCGTGGATATCATCAGTACCTCTTTGGGCTATAATACTTTCGATGACAGCCGCTACAATTACACCTATTCACAAATGGACGGCAAAACAGCCTTTATTTCTCGCGGCGCGCAGATTGCCTCCGAAAAAGGAATCATAGTGGTAGCCGCCGCAGGAAACGAGGGGATGAAACCTTGGAAATACATTACGGCACCGGCAGATAATGCTGAAGTTTTCTCGGTGGGCGCCATCACATCAACAGGTGCACCGTCTTCTTTTACCTCATACGGCCCGAATGCTTCGGGAGTAATAAAACCCGATGCCGCCGCGCGCGGAACCGATGTGGCATTGACTTACGGCAACAATACCACCGTTTCCAGCGGCACATCGTTCGCCACTCCGCTGGCTGCCGGCGCCATAGCGTCACTGCTGCAAGCGTTGCCCGCCAACACTTCGCGCGTTGCGATAAAAACCTTGCTTCGGACGAGCGCATCGCTGTATCCGTCAAGCGACAACCGTATCGGTTTCGGAATTCTGAATATGGAAAAAGCATTGCAAAACGCAAATCTGTCTGTGTCCGAACAATCAAAATCCTCACTGTCCGTGGTACCCAATCCGACTACCGGCTTGACTCAAATTATCTCTGCCGAACCCGTCCGTTCCGTCAAAGTTTACAGCGTCGACGGTCGACTTTTGAAATCGACCAAAAACAAACAAAGCATTGACATTTCAGGTCAACCCGACGGCACGTATCTGTTGAAGGTGGAGACGGCAGACGCCACCCAAGCTCTTAAAA
>RDDY01000166.1 GCA_003852805.1 Chryseobacterium sp. | reverse complement strand
CCCCGAAGAATTTCCGGTAAGCGCCGCTACAGACATTTTTACAAACGAGACAATCTTACCGTCTTTGGTGTCCCAATAATATGAATCGTCGGGCTCTACCTTTACGATGGTGATGCGCGGATCGTCTTTATCGTCGAACCAAGCTTTGGCAAAATCCGACCAGTATTCATCAATCAACTTACGGTCGCGGCTGATGCTTGCCTTACCCAGAACATACAGATATTGATAGCTGCCGCCGTTCATGAAATAGAGCTGAACCTTATTATCGTTTTCAATTTCATGATTTCGTTCACTGTCCGATGAGCTGATGAAATACAGATTTCCGTTTTCGTCCACTTCCTGCAAAGTCATGGGCGCCGTCTTCGGCAGGTCAGATTTAATGGCAGTGGTAAACATGCAGATCTTCGCTTTCTCTGCAATCTCCTTCAGTTTTTCGATTGCTTCCTTTCCCGTCAGATGTTTTTCGGGATTCTTCTTTTGTTGCATAATATGAGTGATTTGGTGTTAAAATTTATTGCTGTTGCGCGGTCTCAGTCTGTAGATTTTTCCAATGCTCTCACCGCCGATTCTATGTCAGGATATTTAAATCGGTAACCGTCGGAGATGATTTTGTCTGCGCTTACCGCAGTATTTGTCAGCAGACTGTCGGACATTTCGCCAAGCAACCTTCGCATTATTCCTTTGGGCACGGGAAGGCGGAAACTTGTGTAGCGCTTGACTTTTTTCACCGTCTGCAAGAGTTCTTCTTGGGTAACCGGTTCGGGCGCTACGGCGTTGTACACACCGTCGGCCTTTTCTTCGACGAGTTTGATATAAATACCGCAAAGATCATCGATATGAATCCAACTGTATGTCTGGTTGCCCGTGCCAAAAACAGGCATGGCAAAGAAAGTGATAGGCAGCGTCAACTTGGGATAAGCGCCGCCGTTCTTGGCCAAGACAATTCCCGTCCGGACGACGCTGAGCGGAATATTCAGTTCTCTTACCGGCTCGATGCTTTTTTCCCATTGGTAGCAAGTGAGTGCCAGGAAATCTTGAGCGACGGGATCTTTCTCGGTAAATTTCCCTGCCACCGTTTGATCGGTTCCGTACCACCCGATCGCCGAGGCGTTTACAACCGCTTGCACTTTATGCTCGGTTTCTTCCAAGGCTTTTACAATCAGGTCACCGCTGTCCACACGGCTGTTTACAATTTCCTCTTTACGCTTGTTTGTCCAGCGTTTATCCGCAATGCCCGCGCCTGCCAAGTTTATGATGGCATCGGCCGTGCGAAAAACTTCGGCATCATACTCTCGGTCCTCGGGTTTCCAACCGAAGGTTTTGTATTTGGCGTTCTCCTGCGGTTGGCTGTGAGACAGATGCATTACGGTGTGGGCGCGCTCTGTAAGCAATTCGCTGAGCCGTGTACCAATCAATCCCGTGCCGCCCGTGATTAGAATATTCATTTTGAAGGTTTTATCATTTGTGCATCGGATTGTCAGTCTTCACCGGTGGATACCCAGCGCTCGGCGTCTTTGTAATCAATATGGTCATAACCGCGAAACTCGCCCGGCATGAATTTGCTGAAGATGTCGGTAAAGGTTTGAATGCCCTCTTTATCGGTCACGATGGCGACACGGTTCCACTTAGCCAAATTCTTCAAGCCGAGCAGAGCGTCCTGCACCCAAGCTCCCGCAGTGAATTTGCTTAGCGGCGTACGCAGCTGCAGCAGGTAATTCAGTTCGTCTTCCTGTTCTACAATTTTGTTGACGTAAGGCATTACCACATTTTCAAAGTCTTCTTTGGTTACCTCGTCAGCCGCTTCAAAGGCAGCCACATTTCGGGGAGCCGATTCTATAATCTTTATCATTGTTGCAGTATTTATTGGAGAATGCAACATAAACCAAGCCAAAGGCATTCAACTGAAAATCGGATGCGGCCTGCGATTCAATCTCATGCTGCCACGAGATTAAACATTTGGAACAGAACTTGTTTTAACACAAAAACAAATTTGCGATTATGAAAAAGACTCTTTTGATTTTCGGTACAGCCTTAGCGCTGGCCGCATGTAAGAAAAATGAAACCACGACGGTAAGCACTACCCAACCGGCAGATACAGGCAACGTCGTTGCCGGGCAGACAGGCATGGACGCTACCATACCTGAAGGGGTGGAAGCCAATGCAACCGGAACGTACGAGGGGATCTTGCCTTGCGCATCCTGCCCCGGAATAGATACGAAACTGGAACTGAACAACGACATGACGTATGAACTGGAACAGGAATACCAGGGTGAAAAAGGAAACAAGTTTACAGAGAAAGGTCGATATGCTTATGACGCTGCAACCAAGGTGGTTACTTTGCAAGGAGGTGACCAGGAACATTATTACCGAGTAGGGACAAACACACTAACCCAACTCAACACCGACAAAACTGAGGTGACCGGAGAACTGGCAGGCCACTACATCCTGACAAAGCAATAATAGAACGCTGCTGCGCAGTGGGCCGTTTCGGATCTTCCGGAGCGGTTTTTTTATGGATTTTTAGAGAGTTCGCCGTACAACTCCAAGAGTAGATCGTACTCGTATCCGCGCGAGAGCAAATAGCTTATGCTCTTGCTTTTTTGTTGGTAAGCTTGGAGTGCGCTGTTTTTCTCCAAGGTTTTTTCCAAAAGTTCGGCGGCGATGCGGCGGTAATCACGCTCGTCGATTTCGTCCATTGAACTGTTGATGAGTTTCTCGGGCACTCCTTTGAATTTCAGGTGTTGGCGAATTTTATTGCGTCCCCACTTTTTCAGGTTAAATTTACCTCGGATATAACTTCGGGTAAATCGCTCCTCGTTGAGAAAGCCCTCACGCATCAGGAAAAGCAGTATCTCATCTTTCGCTTCGGGAATCAAGGTGAAACCGCGCATTTTATTTTCCACCTCTTGATGGCAGCGGTCCTGATAGGTACAGTAATTGGCCATCTTCAGTTTGATTTCGTCGAAAGTGTAGCTTTTCTTGTCCATCACAGCAAAGATATCCAAAGTGGCTTATGAAAAGAAGGGTCCGCAATGGCATCGGCGGCAATATCCTCATAAAGTATTGCAACAACCGATTGCAAGCACTTAATCTTAGGAGTCATTTATGGCAAGATGGCGTTGCAGCAAAACAAGTCCGCCGTGAGTCGGCTTCAAACGAGTGCAAAGACGTAAATATATAAAATTACTTGCAAATTACCATATAAACAAGCATAAAGATGTTTTTTATCAACAAGGTATATTTATTCACCAAACTATTGCACAGCAATTATATTAAACACTATATTTGAGTAGAAAACAAATTCAGTCATGAAAACGCTGATCCTTTTTGCAATGTTGGTATTGCCTCTGTTATACCGGTCTCAAAACGCAACCGCTTCAGTAGCGATCAACATAAGACTGCAACCGATTCAGACCATAAAAATTGATCCTGCACAGAAAAACACAGCGCAGGGCATCAGCAGCGGCACCGGACAGGCGACAGATCGTGTGACCGTTTTCAGCACAGGAGCTTTCGGGGTAAAAGTACATCCTGCGAACGAGGATCAGGCTGATGATAAAAGCATGACTTTCACACCAAAGTACGACGACAACAGGCCTGAAGATATCGCCTTAGCCATGACGGCTTTGCCCGACAATACCGGAAATGTTGTTCTTAGCAACACAGACAGTGCAGAGAAAACCTTTGGAATAAAATACGGTGGCGGCGAAGATCTGCAAGCCAACAGATACGCACGAAACGATATGCCGAATACGGCCGCAACCGATCTGATGTACACGCTTGAGGTGCAATAGCTTTTTGGGGAATTAGTCAACAGAGTTAATGAAGAGGTTTTTACAGTCGGTATTTCTTTGTCTTGCATTCTTAAACGCTAAAGCTCAGGTTGGGATATCGGTATCGCCACCGCGTACCTACTTCCATCTAAATGGCGGCCAAAGCGAGGTCAAATCCGTTACTGTTACCAATGTATCTTCTGCGAAGACTTTGGACCTAAGCGTATCGTTCAACGATTGGAAGTACGACGAGAACGGCAACAATATCATCTCGCCACCGACAACCCTACCCACAAGCAGCGCCGATTGGATGACCGTGTCTAAACCAAGCTTCCGCTTGTCGCCGGGCGAATCTTACGATTTAGAAGTAAGGATGACCGTTCCCTTTAACGCCAATACCGAGCCTGTGCATACTACAATGATGTATATAACGCAGACCAACCCGCAGGATGCCGTTGATGAACAAGGCAAAGCCATTCGCGTTTATGTTCGTTCAGGAGTAAAAATCTACCGGCGCCGAAATGCAGCCCATAACACCAATGTAGAGTTTATCAGCTACCGTTACGACAGAGGCCGGCTTCAACTGAGTATCGAAAACGATGGTGATATTTGGGCGGACGGTACCATCAACACAGATCTGGTAAATACCGAGACCGGCGAAACGTCAGAGTTGAAGAGCATTGCTTTTTATACCATGCCTGGCGACAAGAGAAAGCTGTCCTTGCAGCTGCCGGAAGAATTGGAAAAAGGCAAATATACCGCAATCAGCATAATGAATTGTGAAGCGACAGCCGTGTTGAAAGTAGCCGAATTCAACTTTGTCCATTTATAATCTGACCTTTGCCTACGCTTACCGGGCCGTGATACTCCGTAAACTACTGCAGAGTCTAAAATATCCATCTCTCAACAAAGGTTGCAGCAGTTAAAATCACTCTGTATTTCAAGAAAACACAACATTACTTTAATGCTTTTACCCGATCAAGACAATCCTCGTTCCCTTTAAGCAGCAATATAATAAATATTCGTAATTTTGCAGCCGTAAACGAAAACATATAATTTCAGAAAAATTACGTTTTGAATGGGAAAGATCTTGACATTTTTGATTTTCATCCTTAGTGCAATTCTATCTTATGTGCATACTCAAGTGATCGGTTTTGACAAGGTAAATCTAAATGCAAAAGAAAACCCCTGCCAAACAATCGTTTTAAATCACGCGCGTGACAATGATGATACCGGTGAAAATGCGCGAAGTGACGAAGACAGCAAGCGGGCCAATCATTTAACCGTGCGAAGCACCACAGGCTATCAAGTTAAAGTACAATCCGGAAATTCGATGGGAAACAAGACGG